>NZ_JAYQWM010000023.1:0-62940 GCF_036662595.1 Escherichia sp. Lx600-2
CACTTGTACATCATCATCCATTGTGAAAAGAGAGAGGGCTTTATTGTCAATTAACGTGTTTTTATGATGTTTGCTGTAATTATCTGATTTTGTTTTCTTTGTATGTGATGGACTTGTGACAGAGTGGTTATCGTTAATCAGGCAAAGAGGGAAAAACATATTATTTAAACCATTATAGCGCATAAAATATCCTTATAATTAACAAGAAAGAAAAGGCATATTCTCTGCATTATCATTTTCTACGACTGTCAAAAATCGCTCATTTTTTAATGAGTTTATTTGTTTAATATTATGGGAAAAGGTGATGCATTTGGGAGAGGAAGAGTATTCCCCGGTCAGACGACCGGGGAAGGGGAGAGATTAATGCGCGCGGCCTTGCTCAACGCCAAAGCCGGTCTGGGAGCGGATAAACTGCGCACGGAACAGTTCACGCTCGCGCGCACCTTCCGCTGAGTTATCGGTTGCCGAGAAGAACCAGATGCCGAGGAATGCCACGCTGATAGAGAACAGCGCCGGGTATTCATACGGGAAGATGGCTTTTTCGTGACCGAGGATCTGTACCCAAATCGTCGGGCCGAGGATCATCAGTACCACTGCGGTAATTAGCCCCAGCCAGCCGCCCATCATTGCGCCACGCGTAGTCAGTTTCGACCAGTACATAGAAAGCAGAATGATCGGGAAGTTACAGCTCGCCGCGATGGCAAACGCCAGCCCCACCATAAAGGCGATGTTCTGATTCTCAAACAGCACGCCGAGGATAATCGCAATCACACCCAAAATCAGGACGGTGATTTTCGATACCCGCAGCTCTTCACGTTCGGTCGCGCCTTTTTTGAAGACGTTAGCGTACAGGTCATGCGAAACCGCTGATGCGCCCGCCAGCGTCAGACCCGCAACCACCGCGAGGATAGTGGCGAAAGCAACCGCTGAAATAAAACCGAGGAACAGGTTGCCGCCCACTGCATTCGCCAGGTGAACGGCCGCCATGTTGTTACCACCAATCAGATGGCCCGCCGCGTCTTTATATTCCGGATTTGCACCGACCAGCATGATCGCGCCGAAGCCGATAATAAAGGTCAGGATATAGAAGTAGCCCATAAATCCGGTAGCGTAGAACACGCTCTTACGCGCTTCGCGGGCATCGCTGACCGTAAAGAAGCGCATCAGAATGTGCGGCAAGCCAGCCGTACCAAACATCAATCCAAGCCCCAGCGACAGCGCGGAGATCGGATCTTTCACCAGCCCTCCCGGCTTCATGATGTCGACACCTTTCGGGTGTACCGCCATCGCTTCGCTGAACAGATTGTTGAAGCTAAAGCCGACGTGTTTCATCACCATAAAGGCCATAAAGCTGGCACCGAACAGCAACAGCACAGCTTTGATAATTTGTACCCAAGTGGTCGCCAGCATGCCGCCGAACAGGACGTACATCATCATCAGCACGCCGACCAGCACCACTGCAATGTGATAGTTAAGGCCAAACAGCAGCTCGATCAGTTTACCTGCGCCCACCATCTGGGCGATAAGGTAAAGCGCCACCACCACCAGAGAACCACAGGCCGAAAGAATACGAATCGGCCCTTGTTTCAGACGATAAGAGGCTACATCGGCAAAGGTGTAACGCCCCAGGTTACGCAGACGTTCGGCAATCAGGAACAAAATGATCGGCCAGCCCACCAGGAAGCCCAGCGAGTAAATTAAGCCGTCATAGCCGGAGGTAAACACCAGTGCGGAGATCCCCAAAAATGAGGCGGCGGACATATAGTCACCGGCAATCGCCAGCCCGTTCTGAAAACCGGTGATATTGCCGCCTGCGGTGTAATAGTCATTACGCGAACGTACGCGTTTTGACGCCCAGTAGGTAATGCCGAGCGTAAACACGACGAAAATCAGGAACATAATAATCGCCTGCCAGTTCGTTGGCTGGCGCTCTACGGCCCCGCTAATAGCATCCGCGGCGTTAGCTGCGAAAGGGAGTGTGGCGGCAAGCGCCGTCAGAACTCTTTTCATGATGCTTGTACCTCATGCAGGACTTCATTATTAAGACGGTCGAATTCGCCGTTCGCCCGCCAGATGTAGATACCAGTGAGAACAAAGGAGATCACTATTACCCCAACACCGACTGGAATACCGCGTGTGACGCTGGTGTTCGGATTCAGCGGGGTGCCCAGCCAGCCGGGCGCGAAGGCGATCAGTAAAATAAAGCCGATATAAACTGCCAGCATAATAATCGACAGGATGGTGGCAAACCGTTGCCGTTTTTCGACTAACTCCCTGAAATGCGCATTGTCTTCTATCCGCTGATAAATCGTACCATTCATCACAGATTCTCCAGAGGTAATGTAGGGATTGTTTTAATTCCCGCTCCCTTATGGGAGAAGGTTAACGCTCGGGTAACCCTTGCCGAATGTAGGCCGGATAAGGCGTTATACGCCGCATCCGGCAATTGTAGGTTACGATGGCATCGCGATAGCCTGCTTCTCTTCAAGCAGCTTCTCGACTACGCCAGGATCGGCAAGCGTCGAGGTATCGCCCAGGTTGCTGGTATCGCCCGCCGCAATTTTGCGCAGAATACGGCGCATAATTTTGCCGGAGCGGGTTTTAGGCAGGGAGTCGGTCCAGTGCAGCACGTCTGGCGTCGCCAGCGGGCCAATCTCTTTACGCACCCAGTTGCGGACTTCTGCGTACAGTTCTGGTGACGGTTCCTCCCCGTGATTAAGCGTGACGTAGGCGTAGATCGCCTGACCTTTAATATTGTGCGGAATACCGACGACAGCGGCTTCAGCGATTTTCGGATGCGCCACCAGCGCCGACTCAATCTCCGCCGTTCCCAGACGATGACCGGAGACGTTCAGCACGTCGTCCACGCGCCCGGTGATCCAGTAATAGCCATCTTCATCGCGACGCGCGCCGTCGCCGCTGAAATACATATTTT
Organism: Escherichia sp. Lx600-2; assembly: GCF_036662595.1. Classification (NCBI taxonomy): domain Bacteria; kingdom Pseudomonadati; phylum Pseudomonadota; class Gammaproteobacteria; order Enterobacterales; family Enterobacteriaceae; genus Escherichia; species Escherichia sp. Lx600-2. The sequence goes on from NZ_JAYQWM010000023.1 coordinate 2,936, forward strand.
TGAAGGTGGAGAAGTAGGTCTGCTCAAAACGTTCGTGATCGCCAAACAGCGTACGCGCCTGACCCGGCCAGGAGTCGGTGATCACCAGACTGCCTTCGGTGGCCCCTTCCAGCGGGTTACCTTCGTTATCGACCAGCGCCGGTTGCACGCCGAAGAACGGACGTGTTGCCGAACCGGCTTTCAGCTCGGTAGCGCCAGGCAGCGGGGTGATCATGAAACCGCCGGTTTCGGTCTGCCACCAGGTATCGACCACCGGACATTTCTCGTTGCCGATTTTTTTCCAGTACCACTCCCACGCTTCCGGGTTAATTGGCTCGCCCACGGAACCGAGAATGCGCAGCGACGAACGGTCGGTGCCTTCGATCGCTTTATCGCCTTCCGCCATCAGCGCGCGAATCGCCGTGGGCGCGGTATAGAGAATATTGACCTGATGCTTGTCCACCACCTGTGCCATACGGGCAGGCGTCGGCCAGTTCGGTACGCCTTCAAACATCAGCGTGGTCGCGCCGCAGGCCAGCGGGCCGTACAGCAAATAACTGTGTCCGGTCACCCAGCCCACATCGGCGGTGCACCAGTAGATATCGCCCGGATGATAATCAAAGACATATTTAAAGGTCAGCGCCGCGTACACCAGATAACCGCCGGTAGTGTGCAGTACGCCTTTTGGTTTTCCGGTAGAACCGGAGGTATAGAGAATAAACAGCGGATCTTCGGCGTTCATCTCTTCCGCCTGGTGCTGATCGCTGGCTTGCTCAACCAGGTCGTGCCACCACAGGTCGCGCCCTTCCTGCCAGTCAATTTTCCCGCCAGTACGCTTCAGTACCACCACATGCTCTACGCTGGTGACGTTCGGGTTTTTTAGTGCGTCATCAACGTTTTTCTTCAGCGGAATACTACGCCCGGCGCGCACGCCTTCGTCGGAAGTGATCACCAACCGTGAGTTAGAATCGATAATGCGCCCGGCAACGGCTTCCGGCGAGAAGCCACCGAAAATTACCGAATGCACCGCGCCAATACGGGCGCAGGCCAGCATCGCAACCGCGGCTTCCGGCACCATCGGCATATAAATCGCCACCACGTCACCTTTTTTAATGCCCAGCTCGAGCAGAGTATTGGCGAAGCGGCAGACGTCGCGGTGCAGCTCTTTATAGCTGATATGTTTGCTCTGGCTGGCGTCGTCGCCTTCCCAGATGATGGCGGTACGATCGCCATTTTCTTGCAGATGGCGGTCAAGGCAGTTTGCCGCCAGATTCAGCGTGCCGTCCTCGTACCATTTAATGGACACATTACCGGGGGCAAAGGAGGTGTTTTTCACCTTCTGGTACGGTTTGATCCAGTCGAGAATTTTTCCCTGTTCGCCCCAGAAGGTATCAGGTGCGTTAATAGATTGTTGATACATCGCCTCGTACTGCTGAGGGTTTATCAGGCAACGGTCTGCGATGTTGGCAGGAATGGTGTGTTTGTGAATTTGACTCATGCTTTTGTTCTCCTTGTAGGATGTTAATAATATGTGGCATAAGCGTTAAATGTAGGGGTATTGGCAGTTTTGTTTAGTATTTGGGCGACAGATCACGCAAAAGTAGAATTGTGCAAATAAACGGCAGGGTAATTTTTGAAGGTCAGCAACAAAAGTTGATTAATTCTTTGAGGAACATGCAGTTATGCATGCTGTTGAAAAAGAGGAAGATACTGACTAACTCTAAAGTGGTATTTTACATGCACTTACAATTGATTAAAGACAACATTCACAGTGTGGTTATTTGTTACACATAGGGGCGAGCAATGTCATGACAGTGTAGGTGCGGTTACTGTCGTGAAAAACAATAAAAACCGCCATTGCAACAATGGCGCAATTCGGATGAAGCCCCTATGACAAGGATAAAAATAAACGCACGCCGTATCTTCAGCTTATTGATTCCTTTTTTCTTTTTCACTTCTGTTCACGCTGAACAAACGGCTGCTCCCGCAAAACCTGTAACTGTGGAAGCGAAGAATGAAACCTTTGCCCCGCAGCATCCCGATCAATATCTCTCCTGGAAAGCCACCTCGGAACAGTCAGAGCGAGTTGACGCCCTGGCGGAAGATCCACGGCTGGTGATCCTGTGGGCGGGGTATCCCTTCTCGCGCGATTACAACAAGCCGCGTGGACATGCCTTTGCTGTGACCGATGTGCGTGAAACCCTGCGTACCGGTGCGCCGAAAAACGCTGAAGATGGTCCGCTACCGATGGCGTGCTGGAGTTGTAAAAGCCCGGATGTGGCGCGTCTGATCCAGAAAGACGGCGAAGATGGCTACTTCCACGGTAAATGGGCGCGCGGCGGCCCGGAAATCGTCAACAACTTAGGTTGTGCCGACTGCCATAACACCGCCTCACCAGAGTTCGCCAAAGGCAAACCGGAGTTAACCCTTTCCCGTCCGTATGCGGCTCGCGCGATGGAAGCCATTGGTAAACCTTTTGAGAAAGCCGGACGTTTCGACCAGCAATCGATGGTTTGCGGTCAGTGCCATGTGGAGTATTACTTCGACGGCAAAAACAAAGCGGTTAAATTCCCGTGGGATGACGGCATGAAAGTCGAAAATATGGAGCAGTATTACGACAAAATTGCCTTCTCTGACTGGACTAACTCCCTGTCGAAAACGCCAATGCTGAAAGCGCAGCACCCGGAATATGAAACCTGGACAGCGGGCATTCACGGTAAAAACAACGTGACCTGTATCGACTGCCATATGCCAAAAGTGCAGAACGCCGAAGGCAAACTCTACACCGACCATAAAATTGGTAATCCGTTTGATAACTTCGCCCAGACTTGTGCGAACTGCCATACCCAGGACAAAGCTGCCTTGCAAAAAGTGGTCGCGGAACGTAAGCAGTCGATTAACGACCTGAAAATCAAGGTTGAAGATCAACTGGTTCACGCTCACTTCGAAGCGAAAGCGGCGCTGGACGCAGGTGCGACGGAAGCCGAAATGAAGCCGATTCAGGACGATATCCGTCATGCCCAGTGGCGTTGGGATCTGGCGATTGCTTCCCACGGCATTCATATGCACGCACCGGAAGAAGGTCTGAGGATGCTCGGTACTGCGATGGATAAAGCGGCGGATGCACGCACCAAACTGGCGCGCCTGCTGGCGACCAAAGGCATCACCCATGAAATCCAGATCCCGGATATCTCAACCAAAGAGAAAGCCCAGCAGGCCATTGGCCTGAACATGGAACAAATCAAGGCCGAGAAGCAGGACTTCATCAAAACGGTGATCCCGCAGTGGGAAGAGCAGGCACGTAAAAACGGTCTGTTAAGCCAATAACCCCGTTCCGCCTCGCAAGGGGCGGAAAACACAATGGAGTGAATATGAGCGTATTACGTTCGTTATTAACTGCCGGGGTGCTGGCGTCGGGCCTGTTGTGGAGCCTGAACGGAATTACCGCTACCCCTGCGGCGCAGGCATCTGGTGATCGCTACGAAGTTACCCAGCAGCGTAACCCGGATGCCGCCTGTCTGGACTGTCATAAGCCAGATACCGAAGGTATGCATGGCAAACATGCTTCCGTTATCAACCCGAATAACAAACTGCCGGTCACCTGCACCAACTGTCACGGCCAGCCATCACCGCAACACCGCGAAGGGGTGAAAGATGTGATGCGCTTTAACGAGCCGATGTACAAGGTTGGAGAGCAGAACAGCGTCTGTATGTCCTGCCATCTGCCGGAACAGTTGCAAAAAGCGTTCTGGCCGCACGATGTCCACGTAACCAAAGTGGCGTGCGCCAGCTGCCATTCCCTGCATCCACAGCAAGATACGATGCAGACGTTAAGTGACAAAGGACGGATTAAGATTTGCGTCGATTGCCACAGCGATCAGCGCACCAATCCGAACTTTAACCCGGCGTCTGTTCCGTTGCTTAAGGAGCAGCCATGACCTGGTCTCGTCGCCAGTTTCTCACCGGCGTCGGCGTGCTGGCAGCCGTCAGCGGCACCGCAGGACGCGTGGTGGCGAAAACGTTGAATATCAATGGGGTACGTTACGGCATGGTGCATGACGAGTCGTTATGCATCGGCTGTACCGCCTGTATGGATGCTTGTCGGGAAGTGAACAAGGTGCCGGAAGGCGTCTCGCGCCTGACGATTATTCGTAGCGAGCCGCAGGGCGAATTTCCTGATGTGAAATATCGCTTCTTCCGTAAGTCTTGCCAGCACTGCGATCATGCGCCGTGCGTTGACGTCTGCCCGACCGGTGCGTCTTTTCGTGATGCCGCTAGCGGGATTGTCGATGTTAATCCTGATCTCTGCGTCGGTTGTCAGTACTGCATCGCCGCCTGTCCGTACCGCGTGCGCTTTATCCATCCGGTCACGAAGACGGCGGACAAATGCGATTTCTGCCGTAAGACCAATTTGCAGGCCGGTAAGCTGCCCGCGTGCGTTGAGGCTTGCCCGACGAAGGCGCTGACGTTTGGCAATCTGGACGATCCTAACAGTGAGATTTCGCAACTGCTGCGCCAGAAGCCTACTTACCGCTACAAGCTGGCGCTGGGAACCAAACCGAAGCTGTACCGCGTACCGTTTAAATACGGGGAGGTGAGCCAATGACGCAGACTTCCGCATTTCATTTTGAATCGCTGGTGTGGGACTGGCCGATTGCCATCTACCTGTTTTTGATTGGTATTTCTGCTGGTTTGGTGACGCTGGCTGTGCTGTTACGTCGCTTCTACCCGCAGGCGGGCGGTGCAGACAGCACGTTGCTGCGCACCACGCTGATTGTCGGACCTGGCGCGGTGATCCTCGGTCTGTTGATCCTCGTCTTCCACCTGACAAGACCGTGGACCTTCTGGAAGCTGATGTTCCACTACAGTTTTACCTCGGTGATGTCGATGGGGGTGATGCTGTTTCAGCTTTACATGGTGGTGCTGGTGCTGTGGCTGGCGAAAATCTTTGAACATGATTTGCTTGCCCTGCAACAACGCTGGTTGCCGAAGCTGGGGATCATGCAAAAGGTTCTGAGCCTGCTGACGCCCGTTCATCGCGGACTGGAAACATTGATGCTGGTGCTGGCGGTGTTGTTGGGGGCTTATACCGGTTTTCTGCTGTCGGCGCTGAAATCGTATCCGTTCCTTAATAACCCGATCCTGCCGGTGCTGTTCCTCTTCTCCGGCATCTCGTCCGGTGCGGCGGTGGCACTGATCGCCATGGCGATACGCCAACGCAGTAACCCGCATTCCACGGAAGCGCAGTTTGTACACCGTATGGAAATCCCCGTGGTATGGGGTGAAATCTTCCTGCTGGTGGCGTTTTTTGTCGGTCTGGCGCTGGGCGATGACGGTAAAGTGCGTGCGCTGGTGGCGGCATTGGGCGGCGGTTTCTGGACGTGGTGGTTCTGGCTTGGTGTCGCCGGGCTGGGGCTGATTGTGCCAATGTTGCTCAAACCGTGGGTCAATCGCAGTTCCGGCATTCCTGCCGTGCTGGCGGCGTGTGGAGCCAGCCTGGTCGGCGTGTTGATGTTGCGCTTTTTCATTCTCTACGCCGGGCAGTTAACGGTGGCGTAAGCCAGAACAGAGGTGGTTTCTGGACGTATTCCTTCCTGAAGTCGGTTTTCTGGCGCTGTTGTTAAGTCTCGGGGTCAACGTGTTGACCCCGTTGACGGCCTTTGCGGGAGTGCGGTTGCGCTGGCCTGCCATGATGCGACTCACTTGCATCGGCATTCTGGCACAGTTCGCGCTCCTGCTGCTCGCCTTTGGCGTACTGACGTATTGTTTTCTCATCAGCGATTTCTCGGTCATTTATGTCGCGCAACATAGCTACAGCCTGCTGTCGTGGGAACTCAAACTGGCGGCGGTATGGGGTGGTCATGAAGGTTCGCTGCTGCTTTGGGTTCTGCTGCTTTCCGCCTGGAGCACGCTGTTTGCCTGGCATTATCGGCAGCAAACCGATCCGCTATTTCCGCTGACGTTAGCCGTTTTATCTCTCATGCTCGCCGCACTGCTACTGTTTGTGGTGCTGTGGTCCGATCCCTTCGTGCGGATATTTCCACCAGCAATCGAAGGCCGAGATCTCAATCCGATGCTGCAACATCCCGGTCTTATCTTTCATCCACCGCTGCTTTACCTTGGCTATGGCGGTTTGATGGTAGCGGCGAGCGTGGCGCTGGCGAGTCTACTGCGCGGCGAGTTTGATGGTGCCTGCGCCCGAATTTGCTGGCGTTGGGCACTACCTGGCTGGAGCGCATTAACGGCGGGGATCATCCTCGGTTCCTGGTGGGCCTACTGCGAACTCGGCTGGGGCGGCTGGTGGTTCTGGGATCCGGTGGAAAACGCCTCTTTATTACCCTGGCTTTCTGCCACTGCGCTGCTGCACAGTTTATCCCTGACACGCCAGCGGGGGATTTTCCGCCACTGGTCGCTGTTGCTGGCGATAGTTACTCTGATGCTGTCGCTGCTGGGCACCTTAATTGTCCGTTCTGGCATTCTGGTTTCGGTTCATGCGTTCGCTCTGGATAACGTTCGCGCCGTGCCGTTGTTCAGCCTGTTTGCACTGATTAGCCTTGCGTCTCTGGCTCTGTATGGCTGGCGAGCGCGGGACGGTGGCCCGGCGGTGCGTTTTTCGGGGTTATCGCGGGAAATGTTAATCCTCGCTACGCTGTTGCTGTTTTGCGCAGTGCTACTGATCGTGCTGGTGGGAACGCTTTATCCGATGATTTACGGCCTGCTGGGCTGGGGACGCCTCTCCGTTGGCGCACCGTATTTTAACCGCGCGACGTTACCGTTTGGTCTGTTGATGCTGGTGGTGATTGTGCTGGCGACGTTTGTCTCTGGCAAACGCGCGCAGCTTCCGGCGCTGCTGGCGCATGCGGGCATGCTGTTATTTGCCGCGGGGATCGTGGTCTCCAGCGTCAGCCGTCAGGAGATCAGCCTGAATTTACAGCCGGGTCAGCAGGTGACGCTGGCAGGATACACCTTCCGTTTTGAGCGCCTCGATCTGCAAGCCAAAGGCAATTACACCAGCGAAAAAGCGATAGTGGCGCTGTTTGACCATCAGCAACGCATTGGTGAATTAACGCCGGAGCGGCGTTTTTACGAAGCTCGTCGTCAGCAAATGATGGAACCGTCAATTCGCTGGAACGGCATCCATGACTGGTATGCGGTCATGGGGGAGAAAACTGGAGCGGATCGTTACGCTTTTCGTTTGTATGTACAAAGCGGTGTGCGCTGGATCTGGGGGGGAGGATTGTTGATGATTGCAGGCGCATTATTAAGCGGATGGCGGGGGAGGAAGCGCGATGAGTAAAGGACTTCTCACGCTACTGCTGTTATTTACCTGTTTTGCGCGCGCTCAGGTTGTAGACACCTGGCAATTCGCTAATCCGCAACAACAGGAACAGGCGTTAAATATTGCCAGCCAGTTACGTTGTCCGCAGTGCCAGAATCAAAACTTACTGGAATCCAACGCGCCGGTGGCAGTCAGTATGCGCCATCAGGTTTACAGCATGGTGGCGGAGGGGAAAAGTGAAGTCGAAATCATTGGCTGGATGACCGAACGCTACGGAGATTTTGTTCGCTATAACCCACCGTTAACGGGTCAGACGCTGGTGTTGTGGGCGCTGCCAGTGGTGTTGTTACTGCTGATGGCACTGATCCTCTGGCGAGTGAGGGCGAAGCGATGAAACAGCCAAAAATACCGGTGAAAATGCTGACAACACTCACGATATTGATGGTATTTCTCTGTGTCGGCAGTTATCTGTTAAGCCCAAAATGGCAGGCGGTACGTGCGGAGTATCAGCGTCAGCGCGATCCGCTACATCAGTTTGCCAGCCAGCAAACCCCGGAAGCGCAGCTTCAGGCATTGCAGGATAAAATCCGTGCTAATCCACAAAACAGCGAACAATGGGCGTTACTGGGCGAGTACTATCTGTGGCAAAACGATTACAGCAATTCGCTGCTGGCGTACCGTCAGGCGTTGCAACTACGTGGTGAGAACGCTGAACTGTATGCGGCGCTGGCGACGGTGCTTTATTACCAGGCCAGCCAGCATATGACCGCCCAGACTCGCGCAATGATCGACAAAGCCCTCGCGCTGGACTCTAACGAAATCACCGCTCTGATGCTGCTGGCTTCCGATGCGTTTATGCAGGCGAATTACGCGCAAGCCATCGAACTATGGCAAAAAGTGATGGATCTCAACTCACCCCGGATCAACCGGACACAGCTGGTCGAGTCGATTAATATGGCGAAACTGTTGCAGCGGAGATCGGATTAATCATCTGGTGATGAAGATTATGTTATTGAGCTGCATAAAAAATAATCGAATGAACATATGCCAAAAATAATCACCAATCAGTATTATTGCAGATTAAACAAATAAAAATCTTTCCATAACAAATGGTTATTCATTAATCCTGCCATAAACTCGCGTTATTATGCATTAATGCAGCGAAAAGCTCTGTTGTTAAAGGGTTGCGCAACATACCGCGCAAATGATACTGATCATAAGCGTTAAAAAAATCCACAAACCAACGCAACACAATTCATGCCCTGGCAGTATGTCACGTTCTCGCGTTTCTGAACGGGGAACGGCGCTCCATTGAGGAAGTTATTCTGATGAAAAATATAAAATTCAGCCTGGCCTGGCAGATTCTGTTTGCTATGGTGCTGGGCATTCTCCTGGGAAGCTACCTGCACTACCATAGCGACAGCCGCGACTGGCTGGTCGTCAATTTGCTCTCTCCGGCGGGTGATATCTTCATCCATCTGATCAAAATGATTGTTGTGCCGATTGTGATCTCCACGCTGGTGGTGGGTATCGCGGGTGTTGGTGATGCCAAACAGCTCGGGCGTATTGGCGCGAAAACCATTATCTACTTCGAGGTGATCACCACCGTCGCCATCATTTTGGGGATCACTCTGGCGAACGTCTTCCAGCCCGGTGCCGGGGTGGATATGTCGCAGTTGGCGACCGTCGATATCTCGAAATATCAGAGCACTACGGAAGCGGTACAAAGCAGTTCCCACGGCATTATGGGCACGATTTTGTCGCTGGTGCCGACGAACATTGTGGCGTCGATGGCGAAAGGCGAAATGCTGCCGATCATCTTCTTCTCGGTGCTGTTTGGTCTGGGGCTTTCCTCCCTGCCCGCGACGCATCGTGAACCGCTGGTGACCGTGTTCCGCTCCATCTCTGAAACCATGTTTAAAGTGACTCACATGGTGATGCGTTATGCGCCGGTGGGTGTGTTTGCGCTGATTGCGGTGACGGTGGCTAACTTTGGTTTCTCTTCTCTGTGGCCACTGGCGAAACTGGTGCTGCTGGTGCATTTCGCCATTCTGTTCTTCGCGCTGGTAGTGCTGGGAATTGTGGCGCGCCTGTGCGGGTTAAGCGTCTGGATCCTGATTCGTATTCTGAAAGATGAGCTGATTCTGGCGTACTCCACTGCCAGCTCTGAAAGCGTACTGCCGCGAATTATTGAGAAGATGGAAGCCTACGGAGCACCGGCGTCGATCACCAGTTTCGTGGTGCCGACCGGTTACTCTTTTAACCTTGATGGTTCGACGCTGTACCAAAGTATTGCCGCTATTTTCATCGCTCAGCTGTATGGCATTGACCTGTCCATCTGGCAGGAAATCATTCTGGTGCTGACGCTGATGGTGACCTCGAAAGGGATTGCTGGCGTGCCTGGCGTGTCGTTTGTGGTGTTGCTGGCAACGCTGGGTAGCGTAGGTATTCCGCTGGAAGGTCTGGCGTTTATTGCTGGTGTTGACCGTATCCTCGACATGGCGCGTACTGCGCTGAACGTGGTGGGTAATGCGCTGGCGGTGCTGGTGATTGCCAAGTGGGAACACAAATTTGACCGCAAAAAGGCGCTGGCTTATGAGCGTGAAGTGCTGGGCAAATTTGATAAAACTGCGGATCAATAATTGAAGATTGCCGGGGTTATCCCCCGGCAATGTGTGGATGCCTGATGCGACGCTGGTGCGTCTTATCAGGCCTACGTCAGACAGCGCAATAGCCTGATTTAGCGTGATTTTGTAGGTCGGATAAGGCGTTTACGCCGCATCCGACATCAACGCCTGATGCGACGCTTAACGCGTCTTATCGGGCCTATCTTAACCGTTGGTTAATTTTTCAAACTCTTCACACCCGGTATCAAACCCTTCCATACAGCTCAGGTTCAACCAGTGCAGCGCCTTTTGCTTGTTCTTCTCGATAAAACCTTCTTCACCGTTTAAGAACATCATTCCCGCCCAGTACTCGGAATAACCGGTTCGGGAAATTGCAGAGCTGCGTTTGAAATACCAGGTTGCCTTGTCATCGTCGGCCTTAATGCCCACGCCGTTGGCGTAAATCAAACCAAGCAGCATTTGGGCATCGACGGCAGAGTCGTTCTCCAGATCTTCCGAGGCGTTTTCTAACAGCGAAATCGCCTTTGGATAATCCGGTTTGCCCGCTTGAGTATTTACCAGAATATGCGCCAGCGTTACTTCACCTTCTTTACTTCCCGCTTGCGCCGCTTTCTCTGCAAGAACTTTTGCTTGTGGATAGTCCAGACTGACCGGATTGGTGATTTTGATCTGCGCCAACAGCGCGCAGGCATCAGCATCACCGCTGTCGGCGGCTTTCTGTGCCCAATATTCGGCTTTGCTCAAATCGCCGGAGCTAAACCAGCTGTCGGCAAGAAAATATTGTGCGCGTCGGTCCCCGGCCTCTGCTGCCTTTAAATACTGGCTGCCAGGCTCGGAGTCGTTGGCGTGGGCAAAGAATGTCAAAAACAACATCAATGCGATAATTTTTTTCATTTTGATAATACGATTGGGTAGGGAGTAACCAGTATAAAGAGTTCGAATGGATAAAAAAACAGCCTCCGAAAGGAGGCTGTAGAAAGGACTGTATTACGCCAGTGCCGCTTCGCGCAGGCGAGTTTTCAACTTGTTGTACTCGTCAATCACGTACTGCTCGGCGGCGCGCTGATCGGCGATCGGCTCGACGCGCACGGCGCAGTATTTGTATTCCGGCGTTTTCGTAATCGGGCTTAAGTTTTCGGTAACCAGCTCGTTACAGGCACCAATCCACCACTGGTAGGTCATATAAATCGCCCCTTTGTTCGGACGATCGCTGACCTGCGCACGGGTGATAATTTTGCCTTTACGCGAGTGCACCCAAACCAATGCCTCATCTTCAATACCCAGACGTTTGGCGTCTTCGGTATTGATTTGTGCGTAGCCAGGTTCATCCGCCAGCGCCGCCAGTGCCGCACAGTTACCGGTCATCGAACGGCAAGAGTAGTGACCAACTTCACGCACCGTTGACAGTACCATCGGGTACTCGTCGGTGAGTTTGTCGATTGGCGCTACCCAGTCGCAGGTGAAGAACTGCGCCAGACCGTTCGGGGTATCAAACTTCTCTTTAAACAGATAAGAAGTCCCCTGATCGGCATCTGAAGTATCGCGGCAAGGCCACTGAATGAAGCCCAGTTCGCCCATTTTCTCGTAAGTCGCACCGTAGAAATCCGGGCACAGATGACGCAACTCATCCCAGATCTCCTGGGTGTTGTTGTAGTGCATCGGATAACCCATACGGGTGGCGATTTCACTGATGATTTGCCAGTCCGTTTTCAGATCCCATTTCGGTTCAACTGCTTTGAAGAAACGCTGGAAGCCACGGTCAGCCGCAGTAAACACGCCTTCATGCTCGCCCCACGACGTTGACGGTAAAATAACATCCGCCGCCGACGCGGTTTTGGTCATAAAGATGTCCTGAACGATGACCAGTTCCAGATCTTCAAAGGCTTTACGTACTGCCGACAGCTCCGCGTCAGTTTGTAGCGGATCTTCGCCCATAATGTACGCGGCACGCACTTCGCCATGCGCTGCGCGGTGCGGCAGCTCGCTGATGCGATAACCGGTATGAGCAGGCAGGCTTTCCACGCCCCAGGCTTTGGCGAATTTCTCGCGGTTAGCCGGATCTTTCACATACTGGTATCCCGGATACGTATCCGGCAGCGCGCCCATATCGCAGGCACCCTGAACGTTGTTCTGACCACGAACCGGGTTAACACCCGCATGTGGCTTACCGAGGTTACCGGTCAGCATCGCGAGGCTGGTCAGAGAACGCACGGTTTCCACGCCCTGGTAGAACTGGGTTACACCCATGCCCCACAGGATGGCGGCGCTTTTCGCCTGGGCATACATCCGTGCCGCCTGACGAATCTCACTGGCGCTGACGCCGGTGATATCTTCAACCGACTCCGGCGTGTAGCCTTCAACGATTTTACGATACTCTTCAAAGCCTTCTGTACGTGAAGCGACGAACGCTTTGTCGTACAGATTTTCTTCAATAATGACATGGCCCATCGCATTCAACAGCGCGATGTTCGAGCCGTTTTTCAGTGCAATGTGCATGTCAGCAATGCGCGCGGTTTCAATTTTGCGCGGATCGCAGACGATAATTTTCGCCCCGTTACGTTTAGCGTTAATTACGTGATTCGCTACGATTGGGTGGGAATCCGCCGGGTTGTACCCGAAAACGAACACTAAATCGGTATTATCAATTTCGTTAATAGCATTGCTCATTGCGCCATTACCGACCGATTGGTGCAGACCTGCAACCGATGGGCCGTGTCAGACACGAGCGCAGCAGTCAACGTTATTGGTACCAATAACGGCGCGCGCAAATTTTTGCATTACATAGTTGGTTTCGTTACCCGTACCACGCGAGGAGCCGGTCGTCTGGATGGCATCCGGACCGTACTTCTCTTTGATGGCGCTCAGGCGCTCGGCAACGTAATTCAGTGCCTCATCCCAGGAAACAGGTTCGAGTTTGCCGCCACGCTGGCGACGGATCATGGGGGTTTTCAGGCGCGGGGTCAGGATCTGGGTATCGTTAATGAAATCCCAGCCATAATAACCCTTCAGACACAGGGTACCCTGGTTGGTTTTCCCCTGCGCTGCCTCCGCCCGGACGATTTTGCCGTTATCGACGACCAGGTTGATTTTGCAACCTGATGCGCAATAGGGGCAAACCGTGACGACTTTTTTCATCGGTCTCGCTCCAGTTAATCAAATCACGCATACGCGCTCTCGACTACAGTATGCATCTTTTATGCCACATTTTATTTGGGGTCATTCCCTGATATTACGGGCACTATTTATTCAAAACTCTGACGAAAAACAGGCTGTCGTCAGTTTTGACGTGACGAAACGAAATACCGCGTGACAGCCATCACGCGGCAGACATTTTATTTTTTCTCGACGACGGGACCTGCCTGATACCCGCCGCCCAGCGATTTCATCAACTGAATGCTTTGGATCACCCGGCGGCTGTCCAGCATCAGTAATGACATCTCTTCGGCAAGTACTGGCAACCGGGCTTCAGTGGCCTGTAAGCGGCTGGTTAAGCCGCGCTGATAGGCGGCCTCGGCAGCGCGCTGGGTGAAGCGCGTTGCTTCCACGCGTTCAGCCTGCATTTCTCGCTCGTCGTTGAGCGTTTGCAGACGCGTGCCGTTGACGGCAACGTCACGCACCGCGTTCAGTACTGACTGGTTGTAACGTTCAATCATGTTGCTGGCGGCGCGCGTACCTTCGAGATTGGCATTCAACCGTCCACCGTCAAACAGCGGCAATTTCAGACCCGGGATGAAGTTGAACTGGCGACTGGTTTTTTTGAATAAGGTATCCAGATGGATGGAGTCCAGACCGAAAAACGCTTTGATATCAAAGCTTGGGTAGAACAGCGCCCGCGCGGAATCCACCTGATCTAATGACGCCTGAACATACCAGCGCATGGCTTGCAGATCCGGGCGTCTGGCGAGCAACTCATAAGAGAGTGTCGCCGGAATGCCGGTCTGGACTCGTGGTAATGCCACCGGTTTGATCTCCGGCATATCGCTGGCTCCCGCGCCAATCAATGCGCGCAGAGATTCTCGCGTTTCGGTGATTTGCCCTTTAACGGCAGCAATTTGTTTATCGACCGCCAGAATCTGTGCCCGCGCGCCGTGGAAAGGCACTTGCGCTTCCAGACCGTGCGCCACTTTACGTTGGTGCGCTTTCACCGCGTAATCAATCACATCGCGAGTTTGTTCTAACAGATCGAGCATCTGATAGCTGGCCTGCATACTGTAATAAAGCTGCGCTACGCCCGTGGTCAGCGATAGCTCTACTGCTGCGGTTTCTGCCAGCGCGGCATTATGCGCGCCAATGGCGGCGGCAACCGCTGAGCGATGCACACCCCACAAATCAAGATCCAGTCCGGCAAACAAACCTACTGTGGCTTCCGTATAGTACGGCCCGTCCATACCCAGTGCTGGCGCATCCATCGCATAAGGGCTTAAAAAGCCGTTCGCCGAGACGCGTTGGCGGTTGAGCATCCCTAACGCTGCGACCTGTAATTGTGAACCGGCATCTAACAAATCGGCCTGGGACTGCGCTTTTTCTTCCCGCAGTTTCGCTTCGGCGAGGGTGTGTGAACCACTTAGCGTCCGTTGGATCAGCGCATCCAGCTGTGGGTCATTGAGTTGTTTCCACCACTGCGCCTGCGGCCAGCCGGAGCTGGCAAGATGAATATCATCGGCCAGTTTGATTTGTTCCGGTTTGAGCTGTTGATGAGGCGCAGAATCCTTGCGTACCAGGGCACAGCCGGAAATCAGCGTCGTGCTGCCGAGAATGCTGCACAACAGCAGACGTGAAAGTTGACGATTGATCATTGCGTGGCTCCTTGTGCCTGTTCCGTGGCGGGCGTTAATGCCGGGGCTGTCCAGTCTGGCAAGCGGGCGAAAAGCTGGCAGACGTGTTGCTCCTGTTTTAATAAGGTGGGCAGGATGGCCTGCGAGGCGGGTGTCTCTTCAAGCGTTATTTGAGGAGAACGGCTGAGTGCGGTTGCCAGACCGGCAGCGTATTTTTCCAGGGCGTCGGCAAACTGACCTGCTCTGTCCGGCTGTAGTGCGTTATCCAGCGCCTGCGCCGAGTTCCAGGTGGCATCCCAGGCGTGAAGAAGATCGCGGCCCTGACGAATAACCGTTTGCGAACGTTCAATCAGTAAGGCGCGTTCTTCGCTGTCCAGTTGACGCTCCAGCGCCACGCGTTGGCACATCTCTTCACAGGCATTAAACGCCGCATGCAGACCTATACGAATTTGCAGATAAGTGCGCAGAGCCGTGACTTCCTGCTGGCGTGGGATCCGCATTACTTTACTTAGCATACCCAGCGCACCGGCCAGTTTTTGCGGCAGCGTGCGCGCTTCACTTTCAGGCCAGACAAAGGTGCAAATCACCGCAGACACCACGGTACCAATGATAATACCCAGGGCGCGATCGCGAATTTCCACCAGGTCGTACACCGGACCAAAAACGTTTTCGAGCGTGGCGAGCGCGAAGGTGACCACCATCTGTGTGCCGATATAAGAAGAGCGTTCAGAGCTGGTGGTAATCCATGCGCCCAACAGGAAAATCGGTGCCAGCACAAACAGCAATTCGACAATATTGTCCAGCCAGGGCATGACCAGTAGCGTGAATAACAGCGCCAGAATCACGCCGCAAAAGGCCCCGCCAAAACGCAGCACCATCTTCTGGTACGACGAACCGACATTTGGGTTAGCGACGATCACGCAGGTCAGCATACAGGTATGAATGCCTTCCCAGTCCACGCCGCTGTAGAAGGTGTAACAGATCAAACAGGCGAGCAGCGTTTTTACCGCGTAGCGCATATAGTCTGGATTGGTAAAAGCATCGGCGACCATTGATGGCGGTTTGGCGGCGGGCGTTGGCGGCGTATTCGGGTCCATCTGACCAAGCTGTAACAGCGTCTGGCAGATATTCTCCAGGTTACATTCCCGTGCCGCCATCGCTTCACTTTCACTGATCTGCCAGTCGCTTTGCCAGCACTGACCTTCGGTAATGGCATGCTGCAGCTTGTTGATTTCTGAAGCTAATTTTTGTCGGAATTCAATAATTGCCTGAGAATCAGCAAAAGAGGTGGGATCGTAGCGATTCAGTGTCGAGTAAATGTAGGTTACCGTTGCCACGCAGCTTTGCCACCATGCACTCTGGGTTCGCCAGTTGGCATCGTCCGCGAGGCAAAAGACATTGAGTTTTTGCAGCGCCAGCGCCTCTCTTTCAATCCGCGTTTCGGGTAGCGGTGCGAGGCTGTCCGTCAGGTGGCTAATGGCATCATCAAGCCGATCATTAAGCACCTGATGCATTTGCGAAATGGCACGACTGGGAAACCACAGCACGCCGATTAACGTCATCAATAACGTCGGGTAGAGGCCGACAACGATACACCACAGGGTTAAGCGCACGACCACTTCCGGATAGTCGAGCATGGCGGGGAAGGTTTGCCCGTAAATAGCGACAATGGCGACGGCGAAAAAGACCAGCCCCAACCGATGGGTGCGCATCAAAAACATGCAGCCCATCAGGATCGGTCCGGCGATGATCAGCCGGATCAGAGGCTCGCCGTATGACCATTTGTAGATCAAAAACAGGCTGCCGATCTCCAGCACCGTGGCAACCACAAACAAGATCGCCACAAATTTGGTGTAAAACGCGTTCGACTGAATACCGTAAAACAGCACTGCCAGCGATAACGCCACGAAAGGGATCTCAAAGGTCATCGAGATCAGAATCACCAGCAGGCAGCCTACCCAGAGTTGCACGGTCTGCGGCACGCGACCTGGTCGCCGCTCGCTTAACTCTTCATGAAAGAACGCCAGCAGCCTGACCACCGGTAATGGCAGGGAGTTGAGCGCGCTCATTATTGCGGCTCAAGATTAGCGACTGCCGAAGCGCCGATGCGGAACATTTCCGGGTCAGGTTTATCAACCATGATTTTGACCGGAAAACGCTGGGCAACGCGGACCCAGTTAATAGAACGAGAAACTTTCGGCAGGCCGCCCAGCACCAGGCCGCCGTCATCCGGTAGCACGCCGTAGCCAATTGAATCCACTTTACCCTCGAAAGTTTTGCCGCTGTCACTCATCAGGCGAATCGTTGCGGGTGTACCTGAGCGAATATTTTTCAGATCGGTTTCGCGGAAGTTGGCGATCACGTACCAGTGACGAGTGTCGATTAGGGTAAAAATAGGGCGCATGGCAGAAGCAAATTGCCCGACGGAGGTTTTGAGGGAAATGACCCGGCCATCAAACGGTGCGCGAACGGTCGCCATTTCCAGATGCAGTTTGGTCAGGGCAATATCCGCTTCGACCGCCGCACGCTGGGCAACTAATGCATCCACGCCGCTGACGGCGCTGGCGGCTGACTGCGCCTGTAACAATACGGCATTAAGATCCGCTTCTGCGGCGCGCTGCGCGGTCCTCGCACGGTCAACGTCTTCCGCTGAGACAAAACCTTCTTTCAGTAATGGCTCGGTGCGGCGTAATGTATCTGTGGCCTGTTTCGCGGCGGCACGGGCTTTTTCTACCGTGGCATTAACCGAGTCGGCACCAAACTGTTGCGCGTCAACGCTACGCTGGGTGAGCATAATTTGTTTATCCAGCGCCGCGAGGGAGGCTTCGGCTTTCGCCAGATTGGCTTCGTACGGGCGCGGGTCGATGCGGAACAGCAAATCGCCCTGTTTGACTGCCTGGTTGTCGGTGACCGCCAGTTCTACAATGCGACCGCTGACTTCCGGCACCACATCAATGGTATCTGCTGACGCGTAAGCGTCATTAGTTGATGGCGCACTGTCTACGCGCCAGATAACGAAAACAAGGGCAACCAGCGCCAACGCAACCACTAACAGAGCAGGGAATTTACTGCGAGGAGCTTTTTTCGGCGTACTTTCCATGAGCGCGTCTCAAATAGATTAGAAAAATGCCAGCCAGAACAGCATGGCGTAGAGAGCAAAAAGGGCGGTATAAATAATTCCGACAAATGCCAGCTTGATATTTGCCCGCTGAATAACTCGCCTCGTGATGAGCGTCAAAATAAGGCTGGCAATGGCGCAGAAAAACCAGCTGGGATAATAAGCGCCGATCACCGGGATTGCCGGAGATAATGAGCATCCCGAAACCATGAAGACGGGAATTATCCAGGCTGTTTTTTTGAGTTGCATCGCCATGCGAGAGAGAACTGTTGGCATATTAAATACATCCTGTCTGCTGCGAACAATATCTGTAGTGAATATCAATATCCATTGAAGGCGTCAGTATGGCTATTTTCTCGATGAATAAAAATAGCTTTATTCAGCCACCGCATTCATAACTTATATATTTTATTTATTAATTGGCTGTATATATTTTTAAAATAAATGCTTTTGGGGGCTTCAGGGCCCCCAAAAGCGAGTGACATTAATTTGGGGTTACGATATTCACCCACAAATCGAAATTATCCAGACAGGCGATAATTTCTTCCAGTTTCGCGCCATTGCCAATAATTTTGGCTTTCTTCGCTTTTACCAGATCTGCCATTTTGGCTTGTCCGGTCAGCACGGCGTGCAGATCTTCACGACTGATGTAGAAAGAGGCGTCAGCTTGGGATTGCAGCGTTTTACGGTAGTTAAGCACGCTATCGTTCAGCGTCAGGTTGAGGTTATCGCCGTTGCTCATATTGAAGTTCAGGCTGATATTTTTACCCGCGGCTTTTTCGCTATCGAGGCGAACGGACATAAAGTCGAACAGCATTTCGACCGACATTCCGCGAATGGTGTCCGGGGAACCGGTGGTGCCGTGGCTGAACTTATGCACCCCTTCGCGCAGCTCTTTCGCGCCGGTCAGGTAGAAACCGCGCCATGTGGCGGACTCGGCCTGATAGCCCAGCTGTTCAAAGTTATTCGCTTGCAGATTCTTCGCGACCTGGTCACCCGGGTTGGCGGCAATCACCTGTTTCAGCAGTTCTGCCGACCAGCGGTAATCACCTTGCTTGTTCGCTTCTTGCGCCAGGTTGATGACACGGGCAGAACCGCCCAGCGCTTTCACGTAACGTTTGCCCATCTCTACCTGACCATACGGATGCAGGTTAGCCGGGTTACCGTCGTAATAGCCAAGATAGAAGTTATACACCGCGCGGGCGTTGTGGCTGACAGAACCGTAATAGCCACGGCTGGCCCAGTTATTGGCAAGTGCAGGCGGCAGCTTAATCATGTCGCCGATTTCATTCATGGTGTAGCCCTGGTTCGCCAGATGCAGGGTTTGATCGTGAATATACTTGATGGTATCGCGATATTTACCAATATAATCATTGATATGCTTATTGCCCCAGACCGGCCAGGTGTGCGGCATAAACAGCACTTCCGCGTCGTTACCCCACATATCCAGCGTTTCGTTCAGGTACTCGGTCCACTTGCTGGTATCGCGGGTTTTCGCGCCGCGCAGAGTGTAGAAGTTGTGCAGGGTATGCGTGGCGTTCTCGGCGGTACACAGGGCTTTCAGGGCCGGAATATAGAAGTGCATTTCGGCTGGTGCTTCGCTACCTGGGGTCATCAGGAAGTCAAACTCCAGGCCGTCGATAATCATCTTCTCGCCAGTTCTGACGATAGTTTTAGTCGGTGCAATAATGCTCGGGTCGCCCGTTGCCAGCGTCACGCCAAGGCCATTACCCACGTTGCCTTGCGCGTTGTGTGGCAGTAACAGACCGTAAGAGTAGAGCGCACGGCGGCTCATGATGTTACCCGCCAGCACGTTTTCGCTGATGGCTTCGTCCATAAAGCCAGCAGGGGCAATCACCTGAACTTTGCCGGATTTAACATCGGCTTCAGAGATAATGCCTTTCACGCCACCATAGTGGTCGGTGTGGCTGTGAGTGTAGATAACGGCAACAATCGGTTTTTGCGGACGATGCTGGAAGTAAAGGTCAAGTGCGGCTTTTGCGGCAGGTGGCGTCACCAGCGGGTCGATAACAATAATGCCTTTCTCGCCCTCAACGAACGTAATGTTAGAGATATCCTGGCCGCGCACCTGATACATTTTATCGGTGACTTTGAACAGGCCAGAAATGCCGTTGATCTGCGACTGACGCCACAGGCTGGGGTTTACGGTTTCCGGCGCTGCGGCATTAATATCAAATTTGTAATCGTCCGCGCGGTAGTAAACTTTACCGTTCGCATCACGCAGAATACCTTCATCCAGCAGCGGGGCGATAAATCCACGCTGGGCATCGTCAAAATCCTGACGATCGCTAAACGGTAATGATTTGGCGTAATTCTGATTAACCTGTTGGGTATATTGAGTGGCGGCTTTCGCTTCCTCTTTCGCGTTAGCGGTATTTACCATCATGCCGCTGACGGCGGTTAACGCAATAACAATCCTGCTCAAACGGAATAACTGAGAGTTATTCATATAAATCTCCATTTATCATTTATGTCGTAAATATGTAATCCATGCAAAATACGTCATTTAAAGCTGGTGTTATCATAATTGGGAAATTGCGACTTTAATAAGTGGAAGTGTGAGCAGAACGATCCATTTTATTAGGCATTTGTGCTGAAGAGGGAAAATTACGGCATATTTATTACTATCATCAATAATGTGACCTGACTTATATTTTTATTATTTATATTACTTTCAGCTTTCACTTCGACAAGAAGTACGCACAATGATTAATTAGATGAATGATGCGGAGTGTAACCATGAAACCCGTCGTGCTGGTGGTGGATGATGACACGGCTATCTGCGCACTGTTGCAGGACGTGTTAAGTGAACATGTCTTTACGGTTTCAGTCTGCCATACCGGACAGGAGGCCATATTGCGTATTGAGGGCGATCCTGACATTGCGCTGGTGGTGCTGGATATGATGCTACCCGATACCAACGGCCTGAGGGTATTGCAGCAAATCCAGAAACTGCGTCCGACATTGCCGGTGGTGATGTTGACCGGCATGGGCAGTGAGTCTGATGTGGTGGTCGGGCTGGAAATGGGCGCGGATGATTACATCTGCAAACCGTTCACCCCGCGGGTGGTGGTCGCACGACTGAAAGCGGTGTTGCGACGGGTTGGTGCGCTGGCGGTTAATGACGAGAAAAGCGCCGGGCTGTCATTCAATGGCTGGTATCTCGATACCATGCGCTGCCAGTTGCACAATCCGCTTCAGCAACATGTCGAGTTAACTCAGGGCGAATATGGCTTGTTACTGGCTCTGGCGCAAAACGCGCGTCGGGTATTGAGCCGCGAGCAGTTGCTGGCGTTCACCCACAGCGACAGCGTGGAGGTGTTTGATCGCACCATCGACGTATTAATCATGCGCTTACGACGCAAAATCGAACTCAACCCGCATCAGCCGATGTTGATTAAAACTCTGCGCGGTCTGGGGTATGTCTTCGCTGCCGACGTGCATTAATCCGACATTTCTGTTTGCAGCTCTTCCAGCGTTTTCGCCCCGTCGATGGCATTGGCGCATAACAGGCTTGCCCGCGCGCAGGCGTGTGCCAGTTTGATGCTCTCGGTAAGCGTCCAGCGTTCATGGCAGCCATATAAAAATCCGGCACAAAATGCATCGCCCGCGCCGACGCTGCCGATAATTTCCCGTTGTTCTAACTTTTGCGAAGGGATCCACACGCCGCCCTGTTCTGGGGTCTCTCCCCACGCCCCTTCCGGGCAGTGGATCACCACCCGCTGGCGCACGCCCGCATCTAACAGTTCACGCGCGGCGGCAGCAATATGCGCGATATGCGGTTCGCCGTTGGGTAACCGAATTTCCAGCCCGCTAAACTCCCCGGCCTCCAGTTCGTTAATTACCAGATAATCCAGATGGCGCAACGCGGGCAGCACCAGCGGCTGATAACGCGGATCGCCCTTACGGGAGACCAGGTCGAGTGAGGTTTCAAAGCCAGTATCACGCATTTGCGCCAGCAGGCGTGCGCTACGGGTGCCGTAAACATCGTCCGGCATATCCAGGCTGTCGAGCAACAGTAAATAGCCGAGATGGAAAATCTTCATGGTGTTATCGAGCTGATCGAACGCCGGAAGATCCAAAAGTCTGTTTGCACCCGGCGAATGGAAAAACGTCCGCTGCCCGCTTGGGTCTGTCATCACCTGCGACATCGACGTCGGGGCAAAGGTAGTGCGCTGCACATGCTGACGATTGACGTGATATTGCTCAAGCATCGCCATGATGTAATCGCCGTCGCTGTCCTGACCGATTAGCCCAACCGCCTGTAACGGCAGCCCGGTGCGCATTTTCGCCAGCGTCAGCAGGACGTTAAGCGGCGCACCGCCGGTGGAGCGTTCGCTGTGGGTGATCTCCGCCAGCCAGCCGCGCTCTGGCCACTGGATAATCTGATGGACGTGGTCAACCAACATATTGCCTGCGGCGATAATCCCTTTACGCTCCATCATGCCTGCCCCGCACTGCCAAAAATACGCATCTGTTGTGCAACCGTATCGCTGATGGCGGCTTCCACTGCCAGCAGTAACTCGGCAAACTCGTCATACATCGGCTGACGGTGCGCCATTCGGGCCTCAACGGCAGCCAGCGCCGCTTGCGACATGCCAGTGTAGAAATTGATTTTGTGGATACCCAGTTCGATGGCGCGGCGGAAATCGGCATCACTAATCCCTGAGCCGCCGTGTAATACCAGCGGGATAGCAGCCTGCTGGCGGATAGCGTCGAGGCGCGGGAAATCGAGTTTCGGTTCGCCGCGATATTTGCCGTGTGCATTGCCAATCGCCACGGCCAACGCGTCAATGCCGGTACGGTCGACAAAATCACGCGCCAGTTGCGGATCGGTAAACAGGGATTCATCGGCATGACCATAGAGCGCACCGCCTTCGTCGCCACCCACCGCGCCCAGTTCAGCTTCTACCGATACGCCAACGGCATGGCACATTTTCACCACTTCCCGCGTCTGGCGGACATTTTCTTCATACCCCAGCGTGGAGCCATCAAACATTACCGAGCTGAATCCCAGCCGCAACGCTTGCACCACCGATTCAAAATGCAGTCCGTGATCGAGATTTAACACCACCGGAATGGCATGACGCGCCGCTTCAAATTTCACTGTCTCGACCAGGGAATCCAGCGAGATATATTTAAAATGTACTTCGGCAATGTTGATAATAAAGGGCGAACGTTCTTGTCTGGCAGCAGCAAACAAGGCGCGTAAAAAGTGCGAGTCCAGCACATTAAACGCACCTAACGAATAGTGATGTTCGCGGGCATGTGCCAGCCCTTCAGCGAGAGAAATCAATGGCATAACTTTATCCTTATTCAGCGGAACTGGCGGTATTCGTTACACAATACCAACTGTGCAGGTTCGTCTTCGTCAATCAGGTTGTAGCGGGCCAGCGGGCGTAAAAAGTGGTTATCATGGTCGTCGTCATTGACTGAAGAGACTTCGCCAACCAGCACATCGCCAAAACCGGTTTCCGCCCAAAAACTGTGATAAAGGCCGGGTGGCAGGCAGATACTTTCGCCGGGGGTCAGGCGTAACTGACTGCCTGCGACATGGGTCTGGCGGCAGCCGTCGATCACCACCGTAACGTCGGTATCAACTGTTTGCTCGTTGCTATCGGCATTCCACAGTTCAACAATCAAATTGCCGCCGCCGCGATTGATAATGTCCTCGCGCTTACGCCAGTGAAAGTGCATTGGCGTGACCTGCGCATCGCGCACATGCATGATCTTCTCGGCGTAACATTTCACATACGGCATTCCTTTTGCTGAGCCGTTACGTAGGGTAAACAGCGTCAGCCCCTGTGCTGCAAAGTTGTTGCCACCAAAAGCGGTAACATCCCAGCCGAGTTTGAGATCAAAAACTTCCTCCCACGCGGCGGTGTCGAGCTGCTGCCATTGGGCAGGCGAGAAACTGGCAAAGGGCGGAAGATGTACGTCATGTTGCGAAAAGAATTGCCGTGTATGGCCGAGAATGTCGTTTATAGCGGAGCGTTTCATCGAAAGCGTTCTCCTTAGCGGTGGCCGGGCAGCATCGCCGCCCGGCGTGTGGACTTATTTCACCGTCCAGCCTTTGTAATTGCCGACGTTGTTTTTATCGATCATCGTCACCGGGATCAGCACCGGCTCTTTCGGCGCAGGTTTGCCCTGCAAAATGTCGTAGCCAATTTCCACCGCTTTCGCTGCCATCACCTGGGGATCTTGCGCCGGAGTAGCGACAAACAACGAGTTCTCACGCTTGAGCGCCTCTTCGGCGTCCGGGCTTCCGTCCACACCGACAATAAAGAACTCGTTACGTTGCGCCTGTTTTGCTGCCAGATCGGCACCGATTGCGGTGGGATCGTTAATCGCAAATACGCCGTCGATCTTCGGATTTGCTGCCAGCAGTCCCGTCATTACCTCCAGCCCGCCTTCACGACTGCCTTTCGCGTTCTGGTTGTCAGAGAGCACTTTGATGTCAGGATGGCGTTTAAATTCAGTCTGGCATCCTTCGACGCGGTTTTGCACGGCGGATACCGGCGGGCCGTTGATGATCACCACATTGCCTTTGCCTTTCAGGCGATCGGTGATGTATTTACAGGCCATTTCGCCCGCCTGGGTGTTATCGGAGGTGATGGTGGCATCAGCACCTTCTGCCGCTACGTCAACCGCGACAACTACGATCCCGGCATCTTTCGCCCGTTTCACCGCCGGGCCGATCCCTTTTGAATCGGCAGCGTTGAGGATAATCATATCGACGTTAGCGGCGATAAAGTTGTCTATCTGCGACACCTGCTGACCCAGATCGTAGCCGCTGGAAACCAGCGTCACTTTGACGTTATCGCCTGCCAGTTTGCGTGCTTCCAGCTCCGCGCCTTTGGTGATCTGCACGAAGAACGGGTTCGCCAGATCGCCCACCGTTACGCCTATTGATTTCAGTTCTTTCGCTTGGGCGAACGGTGCTGCGGCCAGCAGCGCGCCTGCACAGAGCGCGGTCACTAAGGGCTTCAATCTCATGCTGTATTCCTCATGTGTTTATGCACTTTGATGGTGTCGGGTACGGTATTTGTCGATCAGCACCGCAATGATGATCACCGCCCCTTTGATCACCAGTTGCCAGAAGTAAGAGACGCCCATTAAGGTCATGCCATTGTTGAGCGTGGCGATAATTAGCGCGCCGACCAGCGTGCCGGTGATGGTGCCGATGCCGCCGACAAAACTGGTGCCGCCGAGGATCACCGCCGCAATGGCGTCCAGCTCGTACCCCATACCTAAGTTGCCGTTGGCGCTGTACAGCCTTGAGGCGTTCATAATTCCGCCCAGCCCTGAAAGCAGGCCGCTCATACCATAAACAAACAGCAGCACCAGCCAGACCTTAATGCCGGTAAGACGCGCCGCCTGCATATTGCCGCCGACGGCGTAGATATGAACGCCAAGCGTGGTGCGGCGCAGAATAAACCAGCACAGCACAATCACTGCGAGGGCAATCACCACCAGCCACGGGACCGGCCCGAGATAGTTATTGCCTATCCACTCGAAATTAATGTTGGAGTTGATAACCGTGGTGCCGTCCGCCAGCAGATACGCCGCCCCGCGCAGCGCCGTATAGGTGCCAAGCGTGACGATAAACGGTGGCAATCCGGCAAAGGCCACCAGCGCGCCGTTGAACAGCCCCAGCAGCAGGCCGAGCATCAGCGCCGCCGGGATCGACAGCATGGCGAACTCAGGGCTAAGGGAGACGACCATCGCCGCCACCGCTGTGGTGCCGAGGATCGAACCCACGGAAAGATCGATCCCGCCGGTCAAAATGATGAAGGTCATCCCCGCGGCCAGAACAATGTTGATCGATGCCTGGCGGGTAATATTCAGCAGGTTGCTTTCGGTAAAAAAGTTTGGCGCGATAAAGCCAAATACCGCCACGATCAGAATCAAAATGGGCAAGATGCCGACCGTTTGCATCAGATCGCTCATCAGCATTTTTTTGGCAGAAGTCTTTGCAGAGGTCGTCATGAGGGCACCGCCTGGGAATGGGCGTCGTTGACGCCAGTCGCTAAGGTCATAATGTTTTCCTGGGTGATGTTTTTGCCGTTTAACTCACCGGCAATGCTGCCTTCGCGCATCACATAGACGCGATCGCTCATTCCCACTATCTCCGGCAGTTCGCTGGAGATCATCAGGATCGCCACGCCCTTGCGCGCCATCTCGTTCATGATCCGGTAGATCTCGCTTTTTGCGCCAACGTCCACGCCGCGGGTGGGTTCATCGAGCAGTAAAATGCGCGGGCCAATTGCCACCCAGCGGGAGATCAACAGCTTTTGCTGATTGCCGCCGGAAAGCCCGCCCGCGCGTACCTGGGCATGAGGCACGCGAATGTTGAGCAACTTGATGGCGTCATCGGAAATGGTTTGCGCTTTTTTGCGATTGAGCATTCCCCAGCGGGCATCGCGCTCCAGGGTCGCCATGGTGATGTTTTCGGCTGCCGCCATTTCAAGGAACAGCCCCTGTTCTTTGCGATTTTCGGTGAGAAAGCCAATGCCAAGATCGATGGCTTCGCGCGGGGAGTGGATCACCACCGGTTCACCATCGACTTCAATCATTCCGCCTGTCGCTTTCCGCACGCCGAAGATCAACTGCGCCAGTTCGGAACGTCCGGCACCCACCAGTCCGGCGAGGCCAACAATTTCGCCGGAACGCACCAGCAGGCTACTCGGCTGGACTTTGCCGCCGTCGGTCAGGTGGTGAACATTCAGGCGGGCTTTACCGAGCGGGATATCGCGCTCTTTATTGAACAGATCGCTCAGTGGCCTGCCGACCATCATCCGCACCAGCTCCCCGGCATTGAGGTTATCGCGGGTCAGGCTGCCAACGTATTGCCCGTCGCGCAGCACGCTGACGCGATCGGAAAGCTCATACACTTCCGCCATGCGGTGGCTAATGTAGATAATCGCCATCCCTTCATCGCGCAGCCGCATAATCAGTTCAAACAGGCGGTGAGTTTCGCGGGAGGAGAGGGCGGCGGTGGGTTCGTCCATCACCAGAATGCGGCTGTTGCGATGTAGCGCGCGGGCGATTTCGACCTGCTGTTGCTCGGCAATGGTCAGTGTCATGACCTTATCGCTGGCGTTAAACTGCGCGCCGAGGCGGTCGATCACTCTTTGCGCCTGCACCAGCATCTCTTTACGCTGCACCAGCCCGCCGTGGGAAAGCTCGCTACCGAGGAAAATGTTCTCTGCCACCGTCAAATTGGGCGCCAGCTGCATCTCCTGATAAATCAGCGTAATACCGGCGCTTAAGGCATCTTTTGGCGTGCGAATGTGAAAGGGCTTGCCGTCTATGAGGATCTCGCCGCTGGTGGCGGTATACGCCCCCGCCAGCACCTTCATCAGCGTGCTTTTTCCCGCGCCGTTTTCCCCCATCAGGGCATGGATCTCGCCAGGGTAGACCGTCAAATCCACCCCTTTGAGCGCATAAAATTTGCCGAAGGCTTTGGCAATATTGCGCATCTCCAGAACTGGCGTGCTGTTCATGGTGGACTCCTGCGAGGTTGTCGATATCAGCACTCCATCACAGGAAAGTAAATGCAAAATGTCAGAAGCCGTTCATATTTGTCATATTGCGATTTTTCTTCACGGAGCGTGATATGGCGCACCCCGGACGTCATTTTTTTGCCAGCGCGCGCGGGCGATTGCTGCTTTTGAATTTGCTGGTGGTGGCGGTGACGTTGATGGTCAGCGGCGTGGCGGTAATGGGCTTTCGTCATGCCAGCCAGATGCAGGAGCTGGTGCAGCAGCAAACGGTGGATGATATGACCGGCAGCCTGAATCTGGCGCGCGACACGGCAAACGTGGCAACGGCGGCGGTGCGATTGTCGCAGGTGGTGGGAGCGCTGGAATATAAAGGCGAAGCCGAGCGGTTGCAGGAGACACAGCGGGCATTAAAAAGCTCGCTTGCACAACTGGCGAACGCGCCTTTAGCGCAGCAGGAAGCCGGGCTGGTGACGCGCATCATCACGCGTAGCAACGAACTGCAAACCAGCGTCGGTGGAATGCTGGAGCGCGGGCAAAGGCGGCATCTGGAGCGCAACGCGCTGTTAAGTTCGCTGTATCAAAACTTAAGTTATCTGCGGCATCTGCAAAAAGTCACTCACTCGCAAGATGATATTTTGCTTAACGAGATGAACCGACTGATTGTTGCCGCTATTGCCACCCCCGCGCCGCAGGCGATTATTCATCAACTGGTCGGGGTAATGTCTGCGTTGCCGACCCACAGCGATACGCCGTTGGTTAACACGCTACTCAATGATTTTAATCGTGAACTGCGTAAACTCGCGCCGCTTTCAGCCGCTCTGGAGCAAAGCGATCTGGCAATCAGCTGGTATATGTTTCACATCAAAGCGCTGGTGGCGATCCTCAATGGCGACATCAACCGTTACGCCGAACAGGTGGCGACGCTCTCCGGTCAGCGTGTGGCGCAAAGTTACCAGGATTTGCGCTCCGGCGAGAGGGTGATCATGATTTTCGCCCTGTTAGCGGTGGTGATCACCGCGTTTGCCGGCTGGTATATCTATCGCAACCTCGGCACTAACCTGACGGCGATTTCCCGCGCCATGAGCCGCCTGGCGTACGGCGAAGCGGACGTCACTTTTCCGGCGTTACAGCGGCGTGATGAGTTGGGTGAACTGGCGCGCGCCTTTAACGTTTTTGCCCGCAATACCGCGTCACTCGAACGAACCTCACGGCTGCTAAAAGAGAAGACCACGTAGATGGAGATTGCCCAAACTGAGCGGCAGGGGTTGGAAGAGGCGCTATTACACAGCCAGAAACTGAAAGCGGTCGGGCAACTGACGGGCGGGCTGGCCCATGATTTTAATAATCTGTTGGCGGTAATTATTGGCAGCCTGGAACTGGTGAACACGGACTCACCCGACGCGCCGCGAATACAGCGGGCGCAGCAAGCTGCCGAACGTGGCGCGCTACTGACCCAGCGACTGCTGGCGTTTTCCCGTAAGCAGTCCTTACATCCGCAATCCGTTGAACTGAAAACATTGCTGGAAGAGTTAAGCGAATTAATGCGCCACTCCTTACCGGCAACGCTGGCGCTGGAGATTGAAGCGCAGTCTCCGGCGTGGCCCGCGTGGATTGACATCAGCCAACTGGAAAATGCCATCATCAACCTGGTGATGAACGCCCGTGACGCGATGGAAGGGCAGACGGGAATCATCAAAATTCGTACCTGGAATCAGCGCGTTACTCGCAGCAGTGGGCAGCGTCAGGACATGGTGGCACTGGAGGTCATCGATCATGGCAGCGGTATGTCGCAGGCGGTGAAAAGCCAGGTATTTGAGCCATTCTTTACCACCAAACAGACGGGCAGCGGCAGCGGGCTGGGTTTGTCGATGGTCTATGGTTTTGTGCGCCAGTCCGGTGGGCGCGTTGAAATTGAAAGCGCGCCGGGGCAGGGGACAACGGTCAGATTACAGCTTCCCCGCGCGCTGACGGCGGCGAAAAACCTATCGCCAGCGGCAGTAGAACAGGCTTCTGTCAGCGGCGATAAACTGGTGTTAGTGCTGGAGGATGAAGCCGCGGTGCGCCAGACCATCTGCGAACAGTTGCACCTGCTGGGCTATTTGACGCTGGAAGCAAGCAGCGGCGAACAGGCGCTGGATCTGCTGGCGGCATCAGCAGAAATCGATATTTTTATCAGCGATTTAATGCTCCCCGGCGGTATGAGCGGCGCAGAAGTGGTCAATGCGGCCCGCAAACTTTACCCGCACCTGACGCTGCTACTCATCAGCGGTCAGGATTTACGCCCCAGCCATAACCCCGCGCTGCCAGACGTGGCGCTGTTGCGCAAACCCTTTACCCGTGCGCAGTTGGCGCAGGCGCTGGGGCAAATTGAGGGATGATTTTCAGAATTTATCAAGAGGCCTGAAGCAAATGTGCTGCTATTGTGAGCAATTCTGTTCTGAATGGGATATAAAAGGAATTATGCCAGTACTGACAAGAGGCGATTCACATATGATCGTGATGCCCACCACCTATAGCCCTATGACGGTTGCTCGTTCTTTTCGCGTGGTGGAAGAGATCGAGCTTTCTGGACGTCTGTTACAGGTAATTTATGACAAGCAGACGCCAAGAGCGGCCATCATTGAAGCGGACATTGAAGTTTTTGCAGGCGTGCCACGTCATAGGGTACATGCCGCTCTCGATCTGCAGCGTAAAAAAGAGTTCGGCAGCGATATCATTGCCGTTGAACGCTGGTGGGAAGACTCGGATCTGGTACAGGTAGAAGGTATTTGTGTCTCTCCTGGTGAGCGCGATAAGGGGCTGGCAACTCGGCTGTATGAAGCGCTAATCCTGCAATGCGGTATCACGCTAATCAGCGATTTTGATCAATATGATGGTGGGAAGATGCTCTGGCAGAAGATCGCGCGCGAGTCCGATCAGATTTCAGTGTTTGTATTAGACACTGAACAAGGGGCATTTTGGCCTTATGATGGCACGAAAGTGATCTACGATGGCGGTTGCATTCCGGAAGAGCGTATCTGGAGTATTTCACCGGATCAAAAATGTCATGGCATTGTGCTGGTGGCGGAAAATAAACAGCGAGCTAACCAGCTAATGGAAGAGTCTGCGCCTTACCGAGTTTGAGATTACTCCGCTACTCCGGTCATTCACACTCAACTAACGTTAAGCCAGTCCATCGCAGAGACTGGCTTATGAAACCTTACTCCACGCTTTTTCTTTTCACCCTGCTCACGCTGACCACCGTACCGGCCCAGGCCGATATTATCGACGACACCATTGGCAATATTCAGCAGGCGATTAACGATGCTTATAACCCTGACCGTGGGCGAGACTATGAAGATTCGCGCGACGACGGCTGGCAGCGTGAAGTGAGCGACGATCGGCGCAGACAATATGACGACCGCCGCCGCCAGTTTGAAGATCGTCGCAGGCAACTGGACGATCGCCAGCGCCAGCTTGATCAGGAGCGTCGGCAGCTGGAGGATGAAGAGCGGAGAATGGAAGATGAGTATGGGCGATGATGTTGGGTATGGAGCAGGCATTGCCCCTCACCCCGGCCCTCGCCC
Source organism: Escherichia sp. Lx600-2 (assembly GCF_036662595.1). NCBI lineage: Bacteria > Pseudomonadati > Pseudomonadota > Gammaproteobacteria > Enterobacterales > Enterobacteriaceae > Escherichia > Escherichia sp. Lx600-2. Next base: position 33,807 of record NZ_JAYQWM010000023.1, read on the forward strand.
CTCTGGGGAGAGGGTTAGGGTGAGGGGGCCAGCGCGCACATTCCCTCTCATCACGCCACCCCAATCTCCATCCCATCAAACCCGGCTTCAAACCCCGGCGGCAGCGCGTTTTCTATCAGCCACGCATCAAACTGGTGGCTGATATGGGTCAGAACCACGCGCGGCGAGCGGATAACCTGATTCAGCGCAAGCACGGTATTTAAATCACAGTGATTACGCGGTGCATCCTCGCGCGGCGGGTGGCTGCAATCAATCACTATTACCTGCGGCTGATTATTGAGTAAAAATTTCAGCGTTTTTTCCGGCAAGCCTGCGGTGTCAGACAGCCACGCCACCCGGCTGTGTGCCGTTTCCAGCAGATAACCGAAGGTCAGTTTTGAGTGGTTGAGCGGCAGCGGCGTGACCTGCAATCCCTGCAAATCAAACACTACAAACGGTTCCACCGTGTGGCTAAAATCAAGCAGGCCCGGATGTTTAAACAGATCGTCGCAGCCCTGTTCATCCGGTGGGCCGTAAACCGGGATCGGATCGCCCACGCCCCAGCGCAGCGGGAATAGCCCCTGCACGTGATCCATATGGTAGTGCGTCAGCAAAAACTGCTGGAACGAACCGGGCGACCAGCGATCGGCGAGATCGTGCAGCCCGGCGTCGATCAGGGTGATTGCGTCGTTAAACTTTACTACGCCGCTGCACGGCTGGCGGCGATACTGCGGCGAGCGCCGCGCTCTGGCGCAGGCCGCACACTCGCAGCCCCATGCCGGAACGCCCTGTGCGCCGCCGGTGCCGGTGAGCGTGAGGGTCAGGTTCATGTTACAGCGCCTTCGTGAAGCGGAAGTGGCTCTGCTCGTAGCCTTCGCGCAGATAGAAACGGTGTGCGTCGTGGCGCTTCACGTTGGTCGAAAGCTCGGTCATTTCGGCCCCGGCCTGGCGGGCTTCTTCTTCTGCCCACGCCAGTAACTTGCTACCGACGTTCAGGCCGCGCGCCTGCGGCATCACCACCAGTTCCTGAATTTCACCGATCCAGTTGACATGATGCAGATGAAACTGCAAATGCAGGCCGATCATGCCGACAACTTCGCCATCCAGCAGCGCCAAATGGTAGCGCATGTTCGGGTCACGTAGGTTAGCGTTAAAGCCCACGCGAAACGCGTGATGGTCAAACTCCGCCTGTTTTAGCTCACAAATCAGCGCGTAAACCGCGTCGGTGTCGTACTGCGTGGCCGGGCGAAGCTCACAAGCAGGCATGGTGTTTCTCCTTCTGATGGATCAGCGTCAGCAGCGTGTCGACCGACTGGCGCAGGCTGCCGTCATTATTGAGCGTATGGCAATCCTGTGGAGTATAGCGGGCGGCGCGCACCAGCCGGGCGTTAATTTCACTGGCGTTTTCGCGGCCACGGTTTTCCAGGCGCTGGCGCAGGATCTCCGGCGAAACCTGCAAGCAAATGGGCAGCAGCGCCGATTGATAGCGCGCCCGCGCCTGCGGCAAATGGGCGCGTGAGCCGTTGACCAGCACGTCGAATCCGGCGTGCAGCCAGAGGTCGATCTCGACGCCGACGCCATAATACAGACCGTTGGCGTGCCAGCTTAAGGCCAGCAGATTTTGCCCCGCGCGGGTAAAAAACTCCTGCTCACTCAGGGCGATATGGTTTTCGCTTCCAGCGCTGGCATCGCGCGTGATGTAGCGATGCGCCACCAGTAACTGAGTTTGTTCCCGCAGGCGGAGTTCCGCCAGCAGGCTATCTTTCCCGGAGCCGGACGGCCCCATTAACCAAATCAGTTTTCCCGTCATCAGAACACCCTTTTACCCTGACGCCAGACGTGGTCGATATGAATGTGGTTGCCCTTGCGATGCGCCAGCACCAGGTCGGCGCGTTTGCCCTCGCCAATCACCCCGCGATCCTGGAGATTGAGCGCCTGCGCCGGATTTTTGGTCACCAGCTTCACCGCCTGCGGCAGCGTAAAGCGGTTGCTCTCGTCATCGGCGACGCGGAACGCCGCATCCAGCAGGCTGGCGGGGTAGTAGTCGGAAGAGAGGATATCCAGCAGGCCAAGCTGCGCCAGTTCACTGGCCGCCACGTTGCCGGAGTGCGAACCGCCACGCACGATATTTGGCGCGCCCATCAGCACGTTCATGCCATGCTTGCGCGAGGCTTCCGCCGCTTCGAACGTAGTGGGAAATTCGGCGATCACGCTGCCAAGCTGGTGGGATTCGGCAACATGGGCGTGGGTGGCGTCATCGTGGCTGGCGAGCGCAATGTGTCGCGCACGGCACATTGCGGCGATGGATTCGCGATTTGGCTGCGACCAGCGTGCAGCAAGCGCCAGCTGTTCCTCTTCATACTGCTGCATCTGCGCGTCGGTGAGCGAGTATTTGCCCTGATAATATTCGCGATACTTCTCGCGGTTGGCGAACTGGCGCTGGCCCGGTGAGTGGTCCATCAGCGACACCAGCGTCACCGGCTCGCGCTGCACCAGTTTTTCAAACAGCGGCAGCGTGGTGTGATGCGGCAGTTCGCAGCGCAGATGCAGACGGTGCTCGGCGCGGTTGACGCCGCGTTTCTGCGTCTCTTCGATGGCGTTGATCATCTTCTCCAGATTCTCCAGCCGATCGCCGCCGTCGCGCACGTCGCCAATTGCCACGGCGTCCAGTACGGTGGTGATGCCGCTCGCCACCATCAGCGCGTCGTGGCTGCTCATCGCCGAGTGGGCAGGCCAGTCAACTTTCGGGCGCGGGGTGAAGAATTTATCCAGATTATCGGTATGCAGCTCAATCAGCCCCGGCAGCAGCCAGCCGCCTTCGCCGTCCATCGCCTCCGGTAGGCGGCTCTGGCTTTCGGCAAAGGCGCGGATTTCGCCGTCCTGCATCTCCAGCGAACCGTTTACCACTTCGTTTTCCAGCACCAGTTTGACGTTATTGATAATCATGCAGAGGCTCCCATTGGGTGCAGGCGGTCGGCGACGTCATTGCGTACGGCTTCGTCATGGAAAATGCCGACGATGGCCGCGCCACGGGCTTTTGCTTCGCGGATCAGTTCCACTACGGCGGCGCTGTTTTTAGCGTCCAGCGAGGCGGTAGGTTCGTCGAGCAGCAGAATGGGGTAGTCGACGATAAAGCCGCGGGCGATGTTGACGCGCTGCTGTTCGCCGCCGGAGAAGGTCGATGGCGCCAGGTGCCACAGGCGTTCCGGCACGTTCAGGCGGGTGAGCAGACGCGCGGCTTTAGCGGCGCAGGCTTCACGCGGTACGCCGGTATCGAGCAGCGGCTGCATCACCACTTCCAGTGCTGAAATACGCGGGATGACGCGCAGAAACTGGCTCACCCAGCCGACGGTGGTTTTGCGGATCTCCACCACTTTGCGCGCTGGCGCGGTGACCAGGTCAACCCATTCGTCGCCGTGTTTGATCTGGATTTGCCCTTCGTCGGGCAGATAGTTGGCGTACAGCGAGCGCAGCAGGGTTGATTTGCCGCTGCCGGAGTGGCCGTGGAGCACCACGCATTCGCCCGCGTTGACGGTGAGTGAGGCGCGTTGTAAGACGGGCAGGCGCACGCCGTTTTGCTGATGCAGGATGAAGGTTTTACTGACGTTTTGTACGTTAATCATTTTTCGCCTCGTGGTTCGGGTGTCGGATGCGACGCTGACGCGTCTTATCCGACCTACGGGGAGCGCATTTGTAGGCCGGATAAGGCGTTTACGCCGCATCCGGCACCGGCTCAATTCTGCAAAACCGATGACACCAGCAGCTGTGTATACGGATGGTGCGGGTCGTCGAGCACGCGGTCGGTTAACCCACTCTCCACCACCTGCCCCTGCTTCATCACCAGCAAACGGTCCGCCAGCAGGCGGGCGACGCCTAAATCGTGGGTGACAATCACTACCGCGAGGTTCAGCTCCACCACCAGGCCGCGCAGCAGGTCGAGCAGGCGGGCCTGCACCGACACATCCAGCCCGCCGGTTGGTTCGTCCATAAACACCAGCTTCGGATGCGTCACCAGGTTGCGGGCAATCTGCAAACGCTGCTGCATGCCGCCGGAAAAGGTGGTCGGCAGGTCGTCGATCCGGTTGGCGGGAATTTCCACCTCTTCCAGCCACTTCTGCGCGGTGGCGCGAATGTCGCCGTAATGACGCGCCCCGGTCGCCATCAGCCGCTCGCCGATATTGCCGCCTGCCGACACCTGGCGGCGCAGGCCGTCGAGCGGATGCTGATGCACTACGCCCCATTCGGTGCGCAGCAGGCGACGGCGGTCGGCCTCGCTCATGCCATAGAGGGAACGGTTTTCATAGTGAATCTCCCCCTGCTGCGGCGTCAGACGCGCGGAAATTGATTTCAGCAGCGTGGTCTTCCCGGAGCCGGATTCCCCGACAATGCCCAGCACTTCCCCCGGCCATAAATCAAAAGAGACATCGCTAAAGCCTTTGCCCGGCGCGTAAAGGTGGGTCAGGTTATTGACCGAAAGTAACGGTTGATTCATTGGCTTTTTGCCTCGCTCTGTTGGCGGCAATAATCGGTATCGGAGCAGACAAACATGCGGTTTCCGGCGTCATCCAGCACCACTTCGTCGAGATAGCTGTGGGTCGATCCGCAGATGGCGCATGGCTCATCCCACTGCTGAACGGTGAACGGGTAATCGTCGAAATCGAGGCTTTCCACGCGGGTAAACGGCGGCACCGCATAAATACGCTTCTCGCGCCCCGCGCCGAACAGTTGCAGGGCGGGCATCATGTCCATTTTCGGGTTATCGAATTTCGGGATCGGCGACGGGTCCATCACGTAGCGCCCATTTACCTTCACCGGATAGGCGTAGGTGGTGGCGATATGACCGAAGCGGGCGATATCTTCATACAGCTTCACCTGCATCACGCCGTACTCCTCCAGCGCGTGCATGGTGCGGGTTTCCGTTTCGCGCGGCTCGATAAAGCGCAGTGGTTCGGGGATCGGCACCTGGAAGATAATTATCTGATCTTCGGTCAGCGGCGTTTCCGGGATGCGGTGACGCGTCTGGATGACCGTGGCATCGTCCGTACGCTCGGTGGTGTTTACCCCGGTCACGCGCTTAAAGAAGTTGCGAATCGATACGGCGTTGGTGGTGTCATCCGCGCCCTGGTCAATCACCTTCAGCACGTCGCTTTCGCCAATCACGCTGGCGGTGAGCTGGATACCACCGGTTCCCCAGCCGTACGGCATTGGCATCTCGCGCCCGCCAAACGGCACCTGATAACCGGGGATCGCCACCGCTTTTAAGATGGCGCGGCGGATCATGCGTTTGGTCTGCTCGTCGAGGTAGGCAAAGTTGTAGCCGCTCAGATTAGCCATGGTTCTGCTCCTGTTGCAGACGTTTGAGTAGCTCCAGTTCGGCCTGGAAATCGACGTAGTGCGGGAGTTTGAGGTGTGAGACAAAGCCTGCGGCTTCGACGTTGTCGGCATGTGCCAGCACGAACTCTTCATCCTGCGCCGGGCCTGTCGCGTGCTCGCCGTACTCCGGGGCTTGCAGAGCACGGTCAACCAGCGCCATCGCCATCGCTTTGCGCTCGCTCATGCCGAATACCAGCCCGTAGCCGCGCGTGAAGTGCGGCGGTTCATCTGGTGGGTCGATAAAACCGTTGACCATTTCACACTCAGTCATCAGCAGTTCGCCGACGTTTACCGCAAATCCCAGCTCTTCTGGCACAATCGATACGTCGATATAGCCGCTGCGGATCTCGCCTGCGAACGGGTGGTTGCGCCCGTAGCCGCGTTGGGTGGAGTAGGCCAGCGCCAGCAGATAGCCTTCGTCGCCGCGCATCAACTGCTGCAAACGGGAAGAACGTGAGCAGGGGTAAACCGGCGGCGTGCGGGTGATGTCATCCGGCTGTGCGCCGCTATCCTCTTCAAACTTCGCCAGCCCCTGACGCGCCAGCAGGCTGAAAACGTGCGGCGACGGCTGTTGTTCGCTGTCGGCGGTGGTCAGCGTCGGCGCTTCGCCGTTTGCCAGCAGGGTGAAATCGAGCAGGCGATGGGTGTAGTCGTAGGTTGGGCCAAGCAACTGGCCGCCGGGAATATCTTTATAAACCGCTGAAATACGCCGTTCGAGACGCATCTCCGTGGTGTCGAGCGGCTCGCTTACCGCGAGTTTCGCCAGCGTGGTGCGGTAGGCGCGCAGCAGGAAAATTGCTTCGACGTTATCGCCGCTGGCCTGTTTCAGCGCCAGCGCCGCCAGTTCGCGGTCGGCAATGCCGCCTTCGGTCATCACGCGATCCACCGCAAGATTAAGTTGCTGTTCAATCTGGGCGACGCTCAGTTCAGGCAAATCGGTATCGCCCCGGCGTCGGCTCTCTTGCAGGGCGTGGGCGGCATCGATCGCCTTCTCGCCCCCTTTCACGGCAACGTACATCAGCACACCTCCACATGAGTGGTTCGGGGGATAGCCAGCAGGCGCTCGCCGCAGGTCAGGATCAGGTCGATGCCGAGCGGGAACGGGTGCGGGCGCTCGGTGAGTTCGTGCAAAATGCACTCCGGCAGCTGCGGGGCGATCATTCGTTCTTCGGCAATGCCCGCGCCGGTGAGACGCAACATGCGCCCGCCGCTAAGGCTGGCGACCTGTAAAATCAGCGTTGCGCCCGCTTCCGGCGCAACGGCGGTGCCGGTGGAAAGGGCGTTAAGCTGTTCGCTGGAAATCGCCTCATCCGTTACCGCGAAGGTCGCCTGTTCCGGCTGGCTGACCAGCGGCGCGTTGGTATGAAAACGCAGGCTCTGGCTGACGATATCGTTGCTTAATGGCGCGGCAAGCCACACCGGCGTGTCGTTATCGGCCAGCGTCAGCAGCACGCTGGTGGTGGCGATATTCAGCGGCTGCCAGCCGCGTTTGAGCTGATGCAGGGCGACAATCACGCCCGGCTCGCTCATGGCCTTTAACAGGCGACGAAAACTGTGCTGGGCATCCTGCACGGGAAGAATAAAAGCGGTTTCCAGGGTCATGCGTTGTCTCCGCGAACCATCGTAAAGAAGTCGACCCGGCTGGCGTTCACTTCGGCCTGGCGTGCGGCAATGCGTGCCATACGGTCAGCGTCCAGCGGGGCAATAAGGATTTCTGATAAGTTTTGAAAGTGGCGAGATTGCTGCATCAGCGCGTCAATCAGCGCGCAGCGTTCGGCGTGCTGTTTGTCGCGCCCTAGCACCCAGCTGTAGCCGAGCGTGCCGTCAGTCAGGCGTACGGCGGCGCGGGTGAGCGTGGCGTCGCCGGCAAAAAAGCGTTCGCCGGTGCCGCCCATCCGCGCCTGAATCTGTACCAGGCCAGTTTCAGCGGCGCGGATCACCTCATAGTTGGCGGTGATGTTCAGCGCGTTCAGGCGGGCTGCCAGTTCTGCCGGTTGGCTGTGTGCCAGTACGGACATCCAGTGCTGGCGGGTCGCGGTATCTGCGTGCATTCAGTGCTCCATAGTAAATTCAATCATGTCGGCGCGCGTCAGGCTGACGGAGTACTCCGCCGGGCTGCTTTCACCGTCACGGTGGTTAAGGGTGCGCACGCACAGCAGCGGCGACATATTCGGAATTTCAAGACGCTGGCACTCTTTGGCCTGGGCGCGGCGGGCGCTGATCCGCGTCTGGCTGCGGCGCAGCGCAATTCCGGTTTGCTCGCGCAGAAAATCGTGCAGCGAGCCGCTGTCGAAGCGTTGCAGCGTCGGCCAGAGGGTGAGATCCGCGAAGTAGTGGTCAATCAAACAGAGCGCGACGCCGTTGACCCGGCGCAGGGTGCGCAGGTGGATAACGTTCTCACCCCCGGCGATCCCCAGCGCATCCGCCACGTGACCGGAAGCCGGGCGCAGCACCGACAGCAGTTTTTCGCTGGTGGGATGGCTGCCCTGGTCCAGCAGGTTCTGGCTAAAACGCGCCTGGGCGTTGAGCGGGTAATCGAACGGGCGCATCAGCACCAGCACGCCGACGCCCTGACGGCGCTGTACCCAGCCTTTTTCCACCAGTTGGTCGATGGCGCGGCGCAGGGTGTGGCGATTTACCTCAAAGCGCGCCGCCAGCTGCTGCTCGGCGGGAAGATAGTCGCCGCAGCGGTAGTGTTGACGCAGCTCCTGCTCAAGTTTTGCGGCTATCTCCTGATAGCGTGTTGGGTAGCTGGTCGGATGTGTAGACAAGTGCATAGATATCAATGCCTCGCTTATCAGATAAAGTGCTTACGCAACCGTTGAGAGAGGAAATCCAGCAGGCTGACCGTGACGATAATCAGCACCATCAGGGCGCAGGTTTGCTGGAACTGGAAACCGCGAATCGCTTCCCACAGGGTGACGCCGATCCCGCCTGCGCCGACCATGCCGACGACGGTCGCCGAGCGGACGTTGGATTCGAAACGATAGAGGGAGTAGGAGATCAGCAGCGGCATCACCTGTGGCAGCACGCCGTAGAGGATCTCTTCGAGCTTGTTGGCACCGGTGGCGCGAATGCGTTCCACCGGGCCGGGTTCAATCGCTTCCACCGCTTCGGAAAGCAGCTTGGAGAGCACGCCGGTGGTGTGGATAAACAGCGCCAGCACGCCAGCGAATGGGCCGAGGCCGACGGCGACCACGAACAGCATGGCGAAGACCATTTCGTTAATGGCGCGGCAGGCATCCATCAGGCGGCGAACGGGCTGGTAAACCCACCACGGCACCAGGTTTTCGGCGCTCATCAGGCCGAAGGGGATGGAGAGAACCACCGCCAGCGCCGTGCCCCAGACGGCGATTTGCAGCGTGACGGCCATTTCGGTGAGGTAATCCTGCCACTGGCTGAAATCGGGCGGGAAGAAGTCGGCGGCGAACGTCGCCATGTTGCCGCCGTCTTTAATCAGCGTGAGCGGGGCCATTTCCGCGCCCTGCCACGAGACAACCAGCACGGCGAGAACAATGGCCCAGCTCAGAAGCGAGAACCAGCTGCGCTTGGGTGGGGCGATGGTGATGGTTTGCATGTTTGGCTCCGGTCTGTAGGCCGGATAAGGTGCTTGCACCGCATCCGGCATCAACGCCTGCACATTGTCGGATGCGACGCCGGGGCGTCTTATCCGACCTACGATTTACTGCACCGCTTTACTCACCGAACTCATCGCGCTTAGCGCGTTGTTCAGGCGGTCCAGGTCATCCAGCTGCGCCTGAATGGCGGTGGTTTTCGCGAGCTTGTCCTGCTCATTCAGCCCTTTATTGCCTTTCACGCCCTGCATCTCTTTAAACAGCGCGAGCTGGCGAATCGGCACCAGTTGCAGGTCGCTGGAGGCGCGGAACGGCGCCCAGCCCAGGCGTTCCAGCACCGCTTTTTCTTCCGGCGTTTTGCCGTAGTTCATAAAGAAGTCGTAGATCTTGTCTTTGGTGGTTTCGGAAAGATTCTTGCGCCAGACGATCGGATCGCCTGGGATCAGCGGCGACTTCCAGATCACTTTCAGTTCTTTCAACTTCTCCGGCGCGGAGGTTTTCAGCTTGTCGAGGTTCTCGGTGTTGTTAGTGGCAACATCCACCTGCTTGTTGGCGACGGCCAGCGCGTTGGTTTCATGCCCGGCGTTGACGGTGCGCTTGAAGTCGCTGGCGGAGATATTGTTTTTGGCGAAGACGTAGTAGCCGGGGACGAGGAAGCCAGAGGTGGAGTTAGGATCGCCATTGCCGAAGGTGAGATCTTTCCGCTTCGCCAGCAGATCGCTCAGGTTGTTGATCGGGCTGTCTTTGTTGACGATTAACACGCTCCAGTAACCCGGCGATCCATCCGCCGCGACGGTCTGAGCGAAGACCTGACCGTTGGCGCGATCCACTGCTTCCATCGCCGACAGGTTGCCGTACCAGGCGATATCCACTTTGTTGAAACGCATTCCCTGGATAATGCCCGCATAGTCCGGGGCAAAGAAGGCGTTGACCTTCACGCCCAGCTTCTTCTCCATATCCTGTAAAAACGGCGTCCATTGCGGTTTCAGGTTTTGCTGTGATTCCGTTGAAATAATGCCGAAATTCAGCGCCTTTTCCTGCTCTTCGGCGTGTGCCGGGCTTAACAGGGTGCTGAGGCTGAACATGCTGGTGAAGGCCAGCGAGGCAATTATCTTAGCGTTCATTCGTTTTCCTCAATGATGGGGATGTCAGGCAGCTTTCGCGTTCTCTTCGACGCGGTTAATGCTGCGGTAGAGATGGTCAAAACGTTCGTTATCAAACTGTTGGCTGCTACCGTCGTAGAAGACGTGTCCCTGACGCAGGGCGACGATGCGTTCGCAGTAGCGCAGGGCGTAATCCACCTGATGCAGCGTGACGACCACGGTGATGCCGTCGTTCTGATTGATGTCGCGCAGGGTGTCCATCACGATGCGCGCCGATTCCGGGTCCAGCGAGGCGATCGGTTCGTCGGCGAGAATCACCTTCGCCTGCTGCATCAGCGCGCGGGCAATCGCTACACGCTGTTGCTGGCCGCCGGAGAGGGTGGAAACGCGCTGATGGGCAAAATGCACCATGCCAACGCGGGTCAGCGCCTGTAACGCGCGCTGTTTCTGCTCGCGGGTGAACCAACTAAAACAGGTGCGCCAGAACGGCGTGCTGCCGAGCGCCCCAATCAGCACGTTCTCCAGTACGCTCAGGCGATTCACCAGGTTGAATTGTTGGAAGATGTAGCCGGTGTTGGCGCGGCTTTTGCGGATATCGCGGGCCAGGCGGCCTTCGCGCTGGACAGTGCGGCCCAGCAGCTCGATATGGCTACCGGCGGATTTATCGCCGGTAATCAAACCGCTTAAATGACGTAAAAGGGTGGATTTGCCGGAACCGGACGGCCCAAGCAGAGCCACCATTTCACCATGATGGATATTCAGATCAACCGCGTGCAGCGCCTGATGCTGATTGAAGGTTTTGCTCAGTTGTTCGACGCGGATAATCGTTTGCATGATGCAGCCTCCCTAAAAAAGTGGCTCCATCGTGGCGGATTATTGTGACGATTTGGTTAATTAAAAGTGACTAACAGATGAAGAGTTAACGGGAATTCGATGACAGTGCGGGAGGGCGGGCCTCCCGGCGGATTATTGCGTTGGTTGTTGTTTGACGACATTAATCATCCACGGTACGCCAAATTTATCGGTGACTTTGCCGAAGCCATGCGCCCAGAAAGTTTCCTGCCAGGCCATTTCGATTTTTCCGTTGGCGGCAAGATTGTCAAACCAGCGTTTTCCTTCTTCGACCTGTTGCGAATCGAGCACCAGCGTAAAGCCGGAGTAGCTGGCTTTTCCTGACGGCATGGCATCGCTCATCATGATGTCGCTTCCGGCAATGCGCACATTGGCGTGGGCGATGGCGGTATCGGGAAATTGCATTCCGGAAGGGCAGTTCTCGGCGCTGTCCTGCGCTGATTTTGGCATTTCGCCGAAGCTGATTTTATAGAGCAGTTCCGCGCCCAACGTACGTTGATAATAAGCAATTGCGTCGGCACAGTTACCGGCAAAAGAGAGGTAGGGACTTAACGGCATGATGGTGACCTCAGTTAAGAGAAGCCAGTTAAGTGTAGTTCGAAATTTATACAGATGAGAGGCGGCCTGATAAGACGCGCGAGCGTCGCATCAGGCAGTCGGCACTGTTGCCGGATGCGGCGTAAACGCCTTATCCGGCCTACGGAGGGTGCGGGAATTTGTAGGCCTGATAAGACGCGCAAGCGTCGCATCAGGCAGTCGGCACCGTTGCCGGATGCGGCGTAAACGCCTTATCCGGCTTACTGATCACAATACAATCAGTTCTTTTTCACAAACTCAGATTTCAGTTTCATCGGACCAAAACCGTCGATTTTGCAATCGATGTTATGGTCGCCTTCAACCAGGCGAATGTTTTTCACTTTGGTGCCAATTTTCAGCATCGAAGAGCTACCTTTCACCTTCAGATCTTTAATGATGGTAACGCTGTCGCCGTCAGCCAGCAGATTGCCGTTAGCATCTTTAACGATCAGCTCGTCGCTTTCCTGTGCAGGTTCTGCGTCGTTCCATTCGTAGGCACATTCCGGGCAGATGTACATGCCGTTATCTTCGTAAGTGTATTCGGAGTTGCATTTTGGGCAGTGTGGTAATGACATGTGGATTTCCTCAAAAGTCAGCAGGGCAAAAGCGCCAAAAAACGGCAGATTGCCGAAAAAGGCCGCAATTATACACAAAATCCCTGAGTTTGTCGGGGGTACTGCTGATTTTAGACGACGATCGTTTTCATTTGAAAGGAAACGCAAAAAGAAAATAATCTTTTTGCCTCCATTTATTATTTAAGATAAGGTTAATGCTCTACTTGTTCTTTTTTTTATTCACATGATATTTTTATCTTTCTGACGTTTTAAACGTATCGGAAGATGTTATTTATTCTAATAAAAAACAACACTCTAAATATAAAATTATTTCTTGCAGTAATTATAAAAGCCGAAAACAGAACTCAAAAACAATCTGGCTAAATAAAAGTAATAAAATTTGCTTTAAGGAAGAATTTTCTATGTACACACAGACCCTGTATGAGTTAAGTCAGGAGGCTGAACGGCTGTTACAGCTTTCTCGCCAACAGTTGCAGTTACTGGAAAAAATGCCTCTCTCTGTACCCGGAGACGATGCGCCACAACTGGCTTTACCCTGGAGTCAGCCTAATATCGCCGAGCGTCACGCGATGCTGAATAATGAGTTGCGTAAAATTTCCCAACTGGAAATGGTGCTGGCGATTGTCGGTACTATGAAAGCAGGGAAATCAACCACCATTAATGCCATTGTTGGTACGGAGGTTCTGCCTAATCGCAATCGCCCAATGACTGCCCTGCCGACGCTTATTCGCCATACGCCCGGGCAAAAGGAACCGGTACTGCATTTTTCACATGTCGCGCCAATCGATTGTTTAATTCAACAATTACAACAGCGCCTGCGTGATTGCGATATTAAGCATCTGACCGATGTGCTGGAAATAGATAAAGATATGCGTGCGCTTATGCAGCGGATCGAAAATGGCGTCGCTTTCGAAAAATATTATCTGGGTGCCCAGCCTATTTTTCATTGTCTGAAAAGTTTGAATGATTTAGTGCGACTGGCGAAGGCGCTGGACGTCGATTTTCCTTTTTCTGCTTACGCCGCCATTGAGCATATTCCCGTGATTGAAGTGGAGTTTGTCCATCTGGCGGGGCTGGAGAGTTATCCCGGTCAGTTGACGTTACTGGATACCCCCGGGCCAAATGAAGCCGGGCAACCGCATCTGCAAAAAATGCTTAACCAGCAGCTGGCTCGCGCCTCGGCGGTACTGGCGGTGCTGGATTATACGCAACTGAAATCGATCTCCGATGAAGAGGTCCGTGAGGCGATTTTGGCGGTGGGGCAATCGGTGCCGCTGTATGTGCTGGTCAATAAGTTCGATCAACAGGATCGTAACAGTGACGACGCCGACCAGGTGCGGGCACTGATTTCCGGGACGCTGATGAAAGGCTGTATTACGCCACAGCAGATATTTCCGGTGTCGTCGATGTGGGGCTACCTGGCAAATCGGGCGCGCCATGAGTTAGCCAACAACGATAAGTTACCAGCGCCAGAGCAACAACGCTGGGTGGAAGATTTTGCCCATGCCGCGCTCGGCAGGCGCTGGCGTCATGCCGATCTGGCGGACCTCGAACATATTCGTCATGCTGCCGATCAGTTGTGGGAAGATTCGCTGTTCGCCCAGCCAATTCAGGCGCTGCTTCATGCCGCTTACGCTAACGCCTCGTTGTATGCTCTGCGATCTGCCGCGCATAAACTGTTGAATTACGCGCAGCAGGCGCGGGAATACCTGGATTTTCGTGCGCACGGGTTAAATGTCGCTTGTGAACAATTGCGGCAAAATATCCATCAGGTCGAAGAAAGTTTGCAGCTATTGCAACTCAATCAGGCGCAGGTGAGCGGCGAGATTAAACATGAAATCGAGCTGGCCCTGACCTCCGCCAACCACTTTCTGCGTCAACAGCAAGATGCGCTGAATGCGCAGTTAGCCGCGTTGTTTCAGGATGATTCGGAGCCGTTAAGCGAGATTCGTACCCGCTGTGAGACACTGTTACAGACGGCGCAGAACACCATCAGTCGCGACTTTACGCTGCGTTTTGCCGAGCTTGAATCCACTCTTTGCCGGGTGTTAACCGATGTTATTCGCCCCATTGAACAACAAGTCAAAATGGAATTGAGCGAGTCAGGGTTTCGTCCTGGGTTTCATTTTCCTGTTTTTCACGGCGCAGTTCCCCACTTCAATACTCGCCAGCTGTTCAGTGAAGTCATTTCGCGCCAGGAAGCAACGGACGAGCAGAGCACGCGTTTAGGCGTTGTGCGTGAGACTTTTTCGCGCTGGTTGAATCAGCCCGACTGGGGACGGGGAAATGAGAAATCCCCGACAGAAACGGTTGATTACAGTGTGTTGCAACGAGCATTAAGCGCAGAAGTCGATCTTTATTGCCAACAAATGGCTAAAGTTCTGGCAGAGCAGGTCGATGAATCTGTTACGGCAGGCATGAATACTTTTTTCGCTGAGTTCGCTTCATGTTTGACGGAATTACAGACGCGTTTACGCGAAAGTCTGGCTCTGCGTCAACAAAATGAATCGGTGGTCAGGCTGATGCAACAGCAATTGCAGCAGACTGTGATGACTCACGGCTGGATTTACACCGACGCTCAGCTGTTACGCGATGATATTCAAACACTTTTCACGGCAGAACGATATTGACCAAGACGTTACTGGACGGCCCCGGTCGCGTGCTGGAGTCGGTTCATCCGCGCTTTTTAGTGGATCTGGCGCAGGGCGATGATGCCCGCCTTCCACAAGCCCATCAGCAGCAGTTTCGTGAACGACTGATGCAGGAACTTCTTGCGCGCGTGCAGCTTCAGGCATGGACGAACGGCGGCATGTTAAATGCGCCGCTTAGCCTGCGTCTGACATTGGTGGAAAAACTGGCGTCGATGCTGGATCCCGGTCATCTGGCGCTGACGCAGATCGCGCAGCATCTGGCGCTGCTGCAAAAAATGGATCTCCGCCAGCACTCTGCTTTCCCGGAGCTCCCTCAGCAAATTGCCGCCTTGTATGAGTGGTTTTCAGCCCGTTGTCGCTGGAAGGAAAAGGCGTTAACGCAACGAGGCCTACTGGTGCAGGCGGGTGAACAGAGCGAGCAAATTTTTACCCGCTGGCGTGCTGGGGCGTATAACGCCTGGTCGTTGCCTGGGCGCTGTTTTATCGTTCTCGAAGAGTTGCGTTGGGGGGCATTTGGCGATGCCTGTCGTCTGGGAAGCCCGCAAGCGGTGGCGTTGTTGCTGGGTGATTTGCGCGTGAAAGCGACACAACATCTGGCAGAGAGTATCAATGCGGCCCCGACCACGCGTCACTATTACCATCAGTGGTTTGCCTCTTCGACCGTTCCGACGGGCGGGGATCATGCTGATTTTTTAAGTTGGCTGGGAAAGTGGACCACGGCAGATAAACAACCCGTTTGCTGGTCAGTGACCCAACGCTGGCAAACTGTCGCGCTGGGGATGCCACGACTCTGTTCAGCGCAGCGTCTGGCGGGGGCAATGCTCGAGGAAATCTTCTCTGTAAATTTGGTGTAAATAATCAGTTACATCAATGAGTCCTAAACGAAATTCATGTGTGAAGTTGATCACAAATTTAAACGCTGGTAGGGTAAAAAGGTCATTAACTGCCCAATTCAGGCGTCAACTGGTTTGATTGTACATTCCTTAACCGGAGGGTGTAAGCAAACCCGCTACGCTTGTTACAGAGATTGCATCCTGCAATTCCCGCTCCCCTTTTGCGGCCGTCGCGCTGATTTTTCTGGCGTTTGCGGAAATGGGCCAACTCTGCGAGGAAAGCTATGCTGAAAAGGAAAAAAGTAAAACCGATTACCCTTCGTGATGTCACCATTATTGATGACGGTAAACTGCGTAAAGCCATTACCGCAGCATCACTGGGTAATGCAATGGAATGGTTTGATTTTGGTGTTTATGGTTTTGTTGCTTACGCATTAGGTAAAGTTTTTTTCCCGGGGGCTGACCCCAGCGTGCAGATGGTTGCTGCACTTGCCACTTTCTCCGTTCCCTTTCTGATTCGACCGCTTGGCGGACTCTTCTTTGGTATGTTGGGCGATAAATATGGTCGCCAGAAGATCCTCGCTATCACTATTGTGATTATGTCGATCAGTACGTTCTGTATTGGCTTAATACCGTCCTACGACACGATTGGTATTTGGGCACCGATTCTGCTGTTGATCTGTAAGATGGCACAAGGTTTCTCGGTCGGCGGTGAATATACCGGGGCGTCAATATTTGTTGCGGAATACTCCCCTGACCGTAAACGTGGCTTTATGGGCAGCTGGCTGGACTTCGGTTCTATTGCCGGGTTTGTGCTGGGAGCTGGCGTAGTGGTGTTAATTTCGACCATTGTCGGCGAAGAGAACTTCCTCGACTGGGGCTGGCGTATTCCGTTCTTTATTGCTCTGCCGTTAGGGATTATCGGGCTTTACCTGCGCCATGCGCTGGAAGAAACTCCGGCGTTCCAGCAGCATGTTGATAAACTGGAACAGGGCGACCGCGAAGGTTTGCAGGATGGCCCGAAAGTCTCGTTTAAAGAGATTGCCACTAAATACTGGCGCAGCCTGTTGACATGTATTGGTCTGGTAATTGCCACCAACGTGACTTACTACATGTTACTGACCTATATGCCGAGTTATTTGTCGCATAACCTGCATTACTCCGAAGACCACGGGGTGCTGATTATTATCGCCATTATGATCGGTATGCTGTTTGTCCAGCCGGTGATGGGCTTGCTGAGTGACCGTTTTGGCCGTCGTCCGTTTGTGCTACTTGGTAGTGTTGCACTGTTTGTGTTGGCGATCCCGGCGTTTATTCTGATTAACAGTAACGTCATCGGCCTGATTTTTGCCGGGTTACTGATGCTGGCGGTGATCCTTAACTGCTTTACGGGCGTTATGGCTTCTACCTTGCCAGCGATGTTCCCGACGCATATCCGTTACAGCGCGCTGGCGGCGGCATTTAATATTTCGGTGCTGGTTGCCGGTCTGACGCCAACACTGGCGGCCTGGCTGGTCGAAAGCTCGCAGAATCTGATGATGCCAGCCTATTACCTGATGGTAGTGGCGGTGGTTGGTTTAATCACCGGCGTAACCATGAAAGAGACGGCAAATCGTCCGTTAAAAGGTGCAACACCGGCGGCGTCAGATATACAGGAAGCGAAGGAAATTCTCGTCGAGCATTACGATAATATCGAGCAGAAAATCGATGATATTGACCACGAGATTGCCGATTTGCAGGCGAAACGTACCCGCCTGGTGCAGCAACATCCGCGAATTGATGAATAAGCTGAAACAGATGGCCTGATGTGACGCTGTCTTATCAGACCAACAATTGAACTCTTAAGGTTCACTTAATCTCTGACGCGCATACTCTCCTCCAGGTTAACGGAGGAGAGTGCAATGAAAAACCGTGTTTATGAAAGTTTAACTACCGTGTTCAGCGTGCTGGTGGTCAGCAGCTTTCTTTATATCTGGTTTGCCACGTACTGATCTTTCTTCAGCCGTATCCAGGCGCGCGTGCCAGAAGTCTCTTGCTGGTTTTGCAGGAAAAACTGCCCGTGATGCAACTGTGTAATGCGGCTGACAATACTTAACCCCAGACCAATCCCGCCATAACGGCTGTCCATTCGTACAAACGCTTTACTCAACTCCCCGCATTTACTCTCATCAATACCCGGTCCTTCATCTTCAACGGCCATGACCGCTCCGTCATCTTCTTGCAGCTTAATCATAATGTTGCTGCCTTGCGGGCTGTAACGATGGGCGTTTTCTACCAGATTTCGCAATAACATCCGCAGCAGGGTTGCATCACCCTGAACGGTGATGTCGGCGGTGCTCTCTGGCAATAGCAGGGTTTGCTGTCGCTGGTCGAGCATGGTACTGAGTTCGTCATACGAGGGGAGAATGACATCTTCCAGCAGTTTTACATGTTGATAATTACCGGAAGAAAATGACTGTCCGGCACGCGCCAGTTGCAGCAGCTGGGAGACGCTCTCCATCATCTGATCAAGCCGTGCCACTAACGGTGCTACATCAATGTGATGCGTTTTCGCCAGCAGTTCCAGATGCAAACGTACCCCCGCCAGTGGCGTTCGCAGTTCGTGCGCGACGTCAGCGGTAAACAACCTTTCGTTATCCAGCGTGCTGGTCAGGCGACTGACCAGATCGTTTAACGCCGAAACCACCGCTTCGATTTCGAGGGTGGCGCTGTGAATGGCAATGGGCGTTAAGTTGTCGGCGGTGCGCGCTTCCAGCTCTTTTTGCAGCTCCGCCAGCGGGCGGGTGATGCGGCGTACCGCCTGATAGCAGATAAATAGCGTCAGGCTGACCATAAAGACGCCGGGGACAATCAGGCTGGCGACCGCCTCGCGGATCTCACGCATGATGTGGCGATCGTTGTTGCGATTGTCGCGTAGCGCCTGCTCAAACAGCTGAATCTGCTCGGTACTTTCATGCCATAGCCAGAAGACGCTGATCAGCTCAAACACCAACAAAATGGCCCCGATGGTCAATATCAGCCGTTGGCGCAGCGATATTGGTCGGCGCAGAAAACGCATCAGATTCAATTAGTTTTCCTCATTAGCGACAAGCATATAGCCAAAGCCGCGCACGGTGCGGATACGGGCTTTGCCCACTTTGTCGCGCAGATTGTGGATATGCACTTCCAGGGTGTTGGTCGAGGGTTCATTGTCCCAGTTATAGATGTCGTTGTAGAGAATTTCCCGATGCACCGGACTGCCTGCTTTGAGCATTAACCGTGACAGCAGAGCATATTCTTTGGGCGTCAGAATCAACTCTTCACCGCCCATCCATACCTGACGGCGACCCATGTTCAGCGTCAGATTGCCAACAATCAGCTCACTTTCGCCCTGATTATTATGGCGTCGTAGCAGGGCGCGGATACGGGCATGTAACTCTTCCAGCGCAAAAGGCTTCACCAGATAGTCGTCGGCACCGACATCCAGCCCGGCGATTTTGTCGGTCAGCGTATCGCGAGCGGTGAGGATCAGTACCGGCAGGGTATATTTTTTCTGCCGGATACGGGCGAGAAAATGCAGTCCATCTTCGTCGGGTAACCCTAAATCCAGTACCACCAGGCTGTAATGACCGGCCTCAAGGCTTTGTTCCGCCATCCGCGCGGTTGTCACGCCATCGCACGCGTAGCCTTCGGTTTGCGCCGCCAGAATCAGTCCCTGCAATAACAGCGTATCGTCTTCAACAATCAGAATTTTCATTCACTCACTCTCCTGCAAGTTTGCAGAATATCATCCGCAGCCTGGTAATACTTCGTCTCAACGCCAGTTAATCCCAATAGCGTGGAGAATAAATTGTCTTGTGAATAGTGTTGCGTTTGCGCCTGTTTTTGCAGGCAGTTCTGGTCAACCTGATACCGTTTTTGATAATCCTCCGACAGCCACAGCAGCATCGGCACTTGTTTTTGGCTATCCGGGGCGATGGCATAAGGCAGACCGTGCAGATAGATGCCATTTTCACCTAACGATTCACCGTGGTCAGAAAGATAAACCAGGCTGGTGGTAAATTTATCCTGATGTTCTTTCAGCAGATTAATCGCTTTATCAACAATATAGTCGACGTAAACCAGCGTGTTGTCGTAAGTGTTCACCAGTTGCTCTTTGGTACAGGTCTGGATCTCATTGGTGTCGCAGGTTGGGGTAAATTTCCTGAACTGCGGCGGATAGCGGTTGTAATAGGTCGGACCGTGGCTGCCGATGGTGTGTAAGACAATCACGCCATCACCCTGCAGGTTATTGATGTACTCTTCCAGCCCGTGGAACAGCACTTCGTCATAGCATTCGCCGTTGATGCACTGACCAGGCAGATTCAGCGCGGTGACGTTCTGGTGAGGCACGCGGTCGCAGGCACCTTTACAGCCACCATCGTTGTCATTCCACAGCACGTTGATGCCCGCTCGCTGAATGATATCCAGCACGCCTTCCTGGTGCTGTGCCAGCTCTTCTTTGTAATGCTCACGCGGCATATCCGAGAACATGCACGGTACTGAAACTGCCGTTGCCGTGCCGCAAGATGCGGTATTAGGGAAATAGACCACGTTATCTTTCGCCAACCGCGGGTTAGTTTCACGCGGGTAGCCGTTGAGGGAGAAGTTCTCCGCCCGCGAGGTTTCGCCGACAATCAGGATGGTCAAATTTTTACGTTTTTCGTTCTGCATTAATGGGTTGCGGTGCGCGTCTTCACCAATTCGCACCAGCGGCAGATTTGCCAGTCGCTGATGGGAGTACCATGACCAGCTGGCAACAATGCTGTTAGAGGGGCTTAAGGACTTCACCAGCTCTTTGTTGTTGCGGAACAACGAGGCGTAGTCTTTATAAAATAGTGCGGCGACCAGCAAAATCAGCAGTACAGAAACCAGAATATTGGCTCCACGGAAAAGAACACTGCGCAGACGCGAGGTGGCAGGTTTGATTTTAATCCAGCAGGCAATCAGCGCAGCAAGCACGCCGCTGAATCCCAGCGTTAATAACATTTGCGGTGTCATCAGCGCATAGCTTTCTGCCGGAGTGGTATCAATAATATTGGCAATCATCGAGCGGTCGATGACGATGCCGTAAGTCATTATGAAATATTGTGCAGCCGCGCCAACCAGAATAAACAGGCAGGCCAGCGGTCGATTAAGCCATAAGAAAGAGCTTAGTGTCAGGACAATATTAATCACGCCGAAGGCGACGACCGGCATCGACAAGAAAACCAGTACGTTATGCAGCGAGTCCAGCGGCAGCGCCTGCAACACCTGTTTAAAAAAGGCAATATTCAGGCAGATAGAGATATAAAAAGCGGCCAACAATAGCCAGGCGAGTAAATTCAAAGAGGGTCTTTTTAGTAGGCGCTTCAACATCACGGTGTTTCCATCGAACAAAGTGCGCATATGCTCGCAAAGCAAAATTAAGCCAACCTTAAGTTCTTAAGGTTGGCTTTTATCTTTGCTGGATTAAGGGGAATTAATCTTTGCTTATTGGTGCATCTAAGGGATACGGGTTTTTATGCAGCCGGTTGTAATTCAGCGCATACATGGCGGTGATGACCATCAGGGTGACAAATGACCACATAACCTCTTTCGCCCCGGACCCCACCACGGCCCAGATGCAGTAGAGGAAGGCAATGGTAGTAACTGCCAGATATGCCGGGCGTGCTTTACCAAAATGACCGTGGCCGAGCAGCAGTAACGCCGCACAGGTGTAAAGATATGGCACCAGTGTAAAGATGACCGAGACGGAAGAAACCAGACCGAATTCTTTGGTCGCGTTTGGTGAAATGCTGCTGAGCTGGAAGATGGTCATCAAAATACCGACGATAATCAGCCCCGCTACTGGCGTACCCGCTTTATTTACACGGGCAAAAATCGGTGGGAACAGTCCGTCATCGGCAGCGGCTTTCGCCGTTTGACCCGCCAGCAATGTCCAGCCGCCCAGTGAACCTAAGCAACCCGCAGCTGCGCAGAAGGAAACAATGGCCCCGGCGGTGTCACCCAACGCCATCCGTGCGGCATCACCGAATGGCGAGGCAGAAACGCGCAGTGCGGCATTAGGGATCATCCCCATAATCGCGGTGGTGGAGAGCACATAGCAAACGGCGGCAATCAATACCCCACCGATGGTGGCGATAGGGACATTGCGTTTCGGGTTTTTCACCACACCTGCGGCAACGGAGGCACTTTCCACACCGATGAACGACCACAGCGTAACGTTAAGGGTGCTTTGAATTGCACCGAAAGTGCCCAGGCCGCTGACGTTCCATGCCGCCATATAGGTTTCACCACGGAACCAGAACCAGCCAAATACGGCAATCCCGACGATGGGGATCAGCGCCAGCACGGTGGCAACGGCCTGTACGCGGGTGATCATTTTCGGACCGACAATGTTCAGCAGGACGAAGATCCACAGCACCACGACGCAGGTGATGGTTAATACCAATGGATCTTTCAGAATCGGGAAGAAGTAACTTAAATATCCTACGCCAATGACCACCATGGCGATATTGCCGATCCAGCAGGCCAGCCAGTAGAGGACGTTGGTTTGATAACCGAGAAACGGGCCAAAGCAGCGGCGGGCGTAAGCGTAAGAACCACCAGGACTTGGGTCGAGGAACGACATTTTGGCGTATACCATCGAGAGCCCCAGCGCACCGATAATCGTCACCAACCATCCATAAATGGCAATCCCGCCGGTGGAGGCCAGGTTTGCAGGTAACAGAAAAACACCTGACCCCATAATATTCCCCGACACCATCAGGGTGACGGGGATTAAGCCCACTTTGTGAGCATCAGCATCCGAAGACATAATTAAACTCCTGCGAAGGCGAGCTTCGTGACAATAAATTACGTCATATCATACGCCTGCATTCGATAGTTGAATTATTATCGACCGGGTTATCGCTGATGCCGTTATTAATATAGCTCTTCGTTAAGGTTAAAAATCAGGCGACAGTGCGTTCTCTGTGCTGGCTAACATAATGCAGTGGCGTCATACCGTAGAAGTCTTTAAAGACAGAAATAAAGTACGACGTACTGTTGTAGCCGCAGGACTGTGATACCTGAGAGATATTTTTACCGTCCATCATTAATTCATTTACGGCATAACGCATGCGGCAGGTGGTGATTATTTGGCTATAACTGGTGTTTTCGCTTTTCAGCTTTTTCTTTAACAGACTTGGGCTAAGACATAAACAACTGGCTACCATACTAAGATTCCAGTCTTTGTGAATATCGCTTTCAATAATTTGATAAACGCTGTCACTTACACAATTACGTAACATATACATCATTAATGAAAGGAATTTTTTACTGTCGAGAAAACGGGATAGCACAGTGAATAATAATGCGCGTGTTCGTTCCTTTTCTGACTCAGTTTCTGCGGGCATCATGCTGTGTTGCGCGGCAACGTGAAAGACGTCTGGTGTCAGGCATGGCAGGGTGAGAATGGGCGTAGCGCTACGTTGCCATACTGGTATTTGCGAGAGATCTTTATTCAGAAACCGGAGGTAATCTTTGATGATGTCGTGACTAATATGAGCAACCAAAGTGTTGTTAAGAGAGGAGACGTCGATAATATTATTTTCACAATTTAATAACGCCATATGGTTAGCTTTAAGGCTAATAGGTTCTTTCCCATTCACCCTTATCCAGACATCTTTTTCAGTCAATAAAACAATACAAGGTTGGTCGCTGCAAATCCTCATACATGTACTCCTGAGTGCGAATAAAAGACCAGTTCTCGCTAAAGCAAAGCGATACCGGGAAATGGTTATATAATTGTATGATGAATATAAACATGCATAAAAATAACGAGTTTTACTAATATTACAAATTTTTATAGTAATTTCTCATGTACATATTTTTTTACAGGGTAAATAACAGGCAAAAAAAGCGCGGGGTGGGGCCGCGCAAAAAGTATGACATTTTTGTTTGCAGCAATTTTTATGAAAACGTTGCCATACTCAAAAGGCCTAAGGCCAGGCGGCGTAATGTTATTTAAACAATTACGCCTTCAGCGGAATAGTGGTTACGCTTTCACACACATAACGTGGTAAATACCGTCAATAATTTCAGTCCCTTCAGTTTCGTGTTCAAATCCAGGGAAATGATGATCCCAGGATTGCAGCGAGCGTAAATAACTTAGTTGCGGACTGTTTTTATCGCCGAAGTTTTCACCAGACAGCAGCATCGGGATTCCTGGCGGATACGGGATAACTGAGTTTGCCGCGATACGTCCTGGCAGATTTTCAATGGAAACCAGTTCGACATTGTTGTCGACAATCGCGTTGTACGCTTCACGCGGGGTGATTTCCGCCACCGGCAGGCCGGAATAGGCTTCGTTCAACCGTGCGCCAGGGTTGTTTTCTTTCAGCCAGGCAAACATGGTGTCACCCAGATCGTGAATCCCCATGTTCGCATAAGTGTCAGGATATTGTTCAACAAGTTCCGGCATCACCTGCGCCAGCGGTGTGTTGGCGTCATAGTGGCGTTTGAAGGAGCAAAGGGTGTTAACCAGAGTCCCCCATTTCCCACGGGTTACGCCCATAGAGAACAGGAACATAATTTGGAAGTCAGTGGTGCGGGTAGGCACAATGCCGTGGCGACCAAGCCAGGCAGTGACCAGTGCCGCCGGAACACCGGTTTCTTCCAGTTCACCATCTTCACCCATTCCCGGAGCAAGGATGCTGACTTTAATCGGGTCGAGCATACTCCAGTTATCCGGAATATCTTTGAAGCCGTGCCAGCTTTCGCCCGGATGCATTACCCAGCAGTCCTGAACGGTGGTCAGCAGTTTGGTTGGTGCGTCAGCAAAGTCATAGGTTTTGCCGGTTTGTGGGTCGGTGACGACTTCTTTGTTCCACGGTTTGAAGAACCAGCTACCGTCAGCGGTGAACTCTTTATACAGCCGCGCCATCGCCTGACGGAAATCAACCGCTTCGTCGATCACTTCCTGCGTCAGTGACAGGCCGCTGTTGCCGTCCATCATCGACACCGCCACGTCGTTGGATGCGCAGATGGCATACAGCGGGGAGGTGGTGGCATGCATCATGTAGGCCTGGTTGAAGCGGGAGAAGTTAATCGCCCCACGACCTTCACGTACATGAATATAAGAAGCCTGTGAAAGCGCATTCAGCAGTTTGTGGGTGGAGTGGGTGGCGAAAACAGTAGGACCGTTGTGATCGCCAGGTTCGCCGCGCATGGCATAGTGATCGGCATAGATCGGGTTGAAACGTGCATAGCCGTACCAGGCTTCGTCAAAGTGCAGACGATCGGAGGTTTTTTCCAGCAGATCCTGCGCTTCTTTAGCGTTATAACACACGCCGTCATAGGTGCAGTTGGTCACCACGCAGTAAGACGGTTTTTGCCCGGCTTTGTCTTTAGTCAGCGGGCTTTCACTGATTTTCTTCTGCAAGGTTTCAGGTTGCATTTCCTGCGGATAGATTGGCCCGATAATGCCGTAGCGGTTGCGGCTTGGCACCATGTAGACCGGTTTCGCGCCTGTCAGCATCAAACCTTGTTCGATGGATTTATGGCAGTTACGGTCAACGACCACGACATCGTTATCGGTCATGCAAGCCTGCATGATGGTGCGGTTAGAGCCGGAAGTACCGACGACTACCGACCAGGAGCGATCGGCACCAAATACGCGTGCGGCATATTTTTCGCTTTCGCCAAATGCGCCAGTATGGTCAAGCAAAGAACCGAGGGAAGTTCGTTCGATGCCCATGTCGGTGCGGAACAGATTTTCACCGTAGTAGTCATGGTAGAAACGTCCGGCGGGTGTTTTGGTAAAACCAACGCCGCCCTGGTGGCCTGGCGCTGCCCAGGAATATTCATGGATGTCGCTATATTTCATCAGCGCGCTGAACAGTGGCGGCAACAGCTGCTGGCGGTAGCGGGTCATCGCGGCAACGGCGCGTCCGGCGATAAAGTCGGCGGTATCTTCCAGAATCCAGGCGAATTCATCGACAAGCTCCAGCAGGTCGCGATCCATTGCGGCGAGGGCTTTTTCCCGATCGCCCAACAGGAAGACCGGCACGTTTTGTTGGCGCTCATGAAGCTTACCGATCAATTGTCTGACGTTTTGATGTTCGTCCGGATGTTCCATTTGATAGCTGAACATCAGGCAGTCAATGGCTTCGTTTGAAGAGAGAATGGCAAAACCATCATCAAAGGAGGTGGATTTAATCACGGTAACATTTTGCTGGCTTAAAGCATCTGCCAGACGCTCAACGGCGTTACCGACCCAGGTGTCTTGATGGAGAAACTCGCTTTCAACAATTAATACTTTCATCATTGCTTACCCGGTTATGAAGGAATCTTCGTTGCGGGCAAGTATCTTCCGGCCTTTTCGGGCTGTAAAGCGCGTGAAAAACAAACATTTTTCAAATATTTGTTTTTATAAACAATGCTTTATGTGATTATTTTAAATTATTTTCACTGCTTATTATCGACGGCTAAACTATTTTTTTGGCTGATACTGATATCGTCTTTAGCCGGGAAACGTCTGGCGGCGCTGTTGGCTAAGTTTGCGGTATTGTTGTGGCGACATGCCGACATATTTGCCGAACGTGCTGTAAAAACGACTACTTGAACGAAAGCCTGCCGTCAGGGCAATATCGAGAATACTTTTATCGGTATCGCTCAGTAACGCGCGAACGTGGTTGATGCGCATCGCGGTAATGTACTGTTTCATCGTCAATTGCATGACTCGCTGGAATATCCCCATTGCATAGTTGGCGTTAAGTTTGACGTGCTCAGCCACATCGTTGATGGTCAGCGCCTGATCATAGTTTTCGGCAATAAAGCCCAGCATCTGGCTAACATAAAATTGCGCATGGCGCGAGACGCTGTTTTTGTGTGTGCGCGAGGTTTTATTGACCAGAATCGGTTCCCAGCCAGAGAGGCTAAATCGCTTGAGCATCAGGCCAATTTCATCAATGGCGAGCTGGCGAATTTGCTCATTCGGACTGTTTAATTCCTGCTGCCAGCGGCGTACTTCAAACGGGCTAAGTTGCTGTGTGGCAAGTGATTTGATCACCATGCCGTGAGTGACGTGGTTAATCAGGTCCTTATCCAGCGGCCAGGAGAGAAACAGATGCATCGGCAGATTAAAAATCGCCATGCTCTGACAGGTTCCGGTATCTGTTAGTTGGTGCGGTGTACAGGCCCAGAACAGCGTGATATGTCCCTGATTGATATTCACTTTTTCATTGTTGATCAGGTATTCCACATCGCCATCGAAAGGCACATTCACTTCGACCTGACCATGCCAGTGGCTGGTGGGCATGATATGCGGTGCGCGAAACTCAATCTCCATCCGCTGGTATTCCGAATACAGCGACAGCGGGCTGCGGGTCTGTTTTTCGTCGCTGCTGCACATAAACGTATCTGTATTCATGGATGGCTCTCTTTCCTGGAATATCAGAATTATGGCAGGAGTGAGGGAGGATGACTGCGAGTGGGAGCACGGTTTTCACCCTCTTCCCAGAGGGGCGAGGGGAGTGTCCGAGCATCATGAGGCCGAAAACTCTGCTTTTCAGGTAAATTATTCCTATAAACTCAGATTTACTGCTGCTTCACGCAGGATCTGAGTTTATGGGAATGCTCAACCTGGAAGCCGGAGGTTTTCTGCAGATTCGCCTGCCATGATGAAGTTATTCAAGCAAGCCAGGAGATCTGCATGATGTCTGCACCCAAAATTACATTTATCGGCGCTGGTTCGACGATTTTCGTTAAAAATATTCTTGGTGATGTGTTCCATCGCGAGGCGCTGAAAACGGCGCATATTGCCCTGATGGACATTGACCCCACCCGCCTGGAAGAGTCGCATATTGTGGTGCGTAAGCTGATGGATTCAGCAGGGGCCAGCGGCAAAATCACCTGCCACACCCAACAGAAAGAAGCCTTAGAGGATGCCGATTTTGTCGTGGTGGCATTTCAGATTGGCGGTTATGAACCTTGCACGGTGACTGATTTCGAGGTCTGTAAGCGGCATGGTCTGGAACAAACCATTGCCGATACGTTGGGGCCGGGCGGTATTATGCGCGCGCTACGTACCATTCCGCATCTGTGGCAAATTTGCGAGGACATGACGGAAGTCTGCCCCGATGCCACCATGCTCAACTATGTTAACCCAATGGCGATGAATGCCTGGGCGATGTATGCCCGCTATCCGCATATCAAACAGGTCGGGCTGTGCCATTCGGTGCAGGGAACGGCGGAAGAGCTGGCGCGTGACCTCAATATCGACCCGGCTACGCTGCGTTACCGTTGCGCAGGTATCAACCATATGGCGTTTTACCTGGAACTGGAGCGCAAAACCGCCGACGGCAGTTACGTGAATCTCTACCCAGAACTGCTGGCGGCTTATGAAGCAGGGCAGGCACCGAAGCCGAATATTCATGGCAATACTCGCTGCCAGAATATTGTGCGCTACGAAATGTTCAAAAAGCTGGGCTACTTCGTCACGGAATCGTCAGAACATTTTGCTGAGTACACACCGTGGTTTATTAAGCCAGGTCGTGAGGATTTGATTGAGCGTTATAAAGTACCGCTGGATGAGTACCCGAAACGCTGCGTCGAGCAGCTGGCGAACTGGCATAAAGAGCTGGAGGAGTATAAAAACGCCTCCCGGATTGATATTAAACCGTCACGGGAATATGCCAGCACAATCATAAACGCTATCTGGACGGGCGAGCCGAGTGTGATTTACGGCAACGTCCGTAACGATGGTTTGATTGATAACCTGCCACAAGGATGTTGCGTGGAAGTAGCCTGTCTGGTTGATGCTAATGGCATTCAGCCGACCAAAGTCGGTACGCTACCTTCGCATCTGGCCGCCCTGATGCAAACCAACATTAACGTACAGACGCTGCTGACCGAAGCTATTCTTACGGAAAATCGCGACCGTGTTTACCACGCCGCGATGATGGACCCGCATACTGCCGCCGTGCTGGGCATTGACGAAATATATGCTCTTGTTGACGACCTGATTGCCGCCCACGGCGACTGGCTGCCAGGCTGGTTGCACCGTTAAAACGCGACTAAACGCTACTGCGCCGGGGGATTTATTCCGGCGCACACCTCTGACGATACCAATAACAGAAGGCGGGCGTTGGTAACAGCGACCCGATACCCTATGAGCATTTCAATGACTACAAAACTCAGTTATGGATTTGGAGCGTTCGGGAAGGATTTTGCGATCGGCATTGTGTATATGTACCTCATGTATTACTACACCGATGTCGTCGGGCTGTCTGTGGGTTTGGTCGGTACTTTGTTTCTGGTGGCGAGGATCTGGGATGCTATTAACGATCCGATTATGGGATGGATTGTAAATGCTACGCGATCGCGATGGGGTAAGTTCAAACCCTGGATCCTGATCGGTACGTTGGCAAACTCTGTAATCTTATTTCTCCTCTTTAGTGCGCATCTGTTTGAAGGTACTACTCAGATTGTCTTTGTTTGCGTGACCTACATCCTCTGGGGCATGACTTACACCATTATGGATATTAGACTGGCCCCCTGAATCTCCAGACAACCAATATCACTTAAATAAGTGATAGTCTTAATACTAGTTTTTAGACTAGTCATTGGAGAACA
>NZ_JAYQWM010000024.1:0-61513 GCF_036662595.1 Escherichia sp. Lx600-2
ATGGCTCATGATGTCCCTCTGGGATGCGCTCCGGATGAATATGATGATCTCATATCAGGAACTTGTTCGCACCTTCCCTAAGAGAATCACGCAGAGCGGCGGTCTGATCAGCCGTTAAGCGGCGAGCACCGCCGGGTGCAGTAATATCGCCCTGAGCAGCCCGGTTTTCCAGAACAGGCATTTCTGGTGTCCGGGCTTTTGTCACAGGGGTAAACAGTAACGGTAAGAGTGCCAGTGCAATAGTGCTTTGTTTCACTTTATTTTCTCCATGTACAAATACATTAAAAAATAAAAACAAAGCGACTATAAGTCTCGGCCGTGACAACTTTATGACAGCTGTTGAAAAGATTAACTTTTTACTGACGAGGATGCTTCAATAACTTCTTTACGTAATCGCGCAGCAGCTCCGTATCGTCGTCAGGAATGCTGGCATCGGGCTTTACCTCGTACAGCGCCCCCTCTACCTGATCAATCAACCGCTGTTGGTCATTTTGCGCCATATTGCGAAGCATTGCAGTGACGATAATCTCCAAAGCTTCTACCTGCGCACACAGTTCTTTCGACTCTTCTTCTTTTTGGGCAAGCTTAAATAACAACTCAGCAATGAGATTTTTCATGTCTGTATTTCCTTATCCAAAGTATGGAGAAGTTAACATTATGTTTCACAACTTCATAGTGTCTGGAAGTATTATTTTTATGACAAAGGAAATACTTTACGCAAATATTTTTTGTTTGATTACCAGCGAAACGTTTCTCTTATTTAAATAATTACCCACACAAAATATAGGCTTTTAATTATCAACCTTTATTATAAATAAAAGTTATGAAATATATTCTCTTCGTTAACTTATAATTAAGAGAAAAAAACTCACCGCATGGCCATTTAAGCCAGGAATAAATTAGCTTCCCGTTCATCATTTTCGTGATCTTGCGCACATCTTTGAGATAACACACTTTCTTCACCAGTACGTTGCACGCTTTGTCAGCAGAAGATTGCAACAATCTTTCAGAAGGCCGCGAATCCCCCGTTTTGTCGTGGTAATGTATGCACTTTGTGTTAGACGGGATAGGTTTTTAAGATGGAAAAACTGCGGGTAGGAATCATTTTTGGTGGTAAATCAGCGGAACATGAAGTGTCTCTGCAATCGGCAAAAAACATTGTCGATGCCATTGATAAAAGTCGCTTCGACGTTGTGCTGCTGGGCATTGATAAACAAGGGCAATGGCACGTCAGCGATGCCAGCAATTATCTGCTAAATGCAGACGATCCTGCCCATATTGCGTTGCGCCCTTCGGCGACCAGCCTCGCCCAGGTGCCAGGTAAACATGAGCATCAGCTTATCGACGCGCAAAACGGTCAGCCGTTGCCGACGGTGGATGTCATTTTCCCGATTGTCCACGGTACGCTGGGCGAAGATGGTTCCTTGCAGGGAATGCTGCGGGTCGCCAATTTACCGTTTGTAGGTTCTGATGTTCTGGCTTCAGCAGTCTGTATGGATAAAGATGTAACCAAACGTCTGCTACGCGATGCCGGGCTGAACATTGCGCCATTTATTACCCTGACGCGCGCTAATCGTCACAACATCAGTTTTGCCGAAGTGGAGTCTAAACTGGGGTTACCACTGTTTGTAAAACCGGCTAATCAGGGCTCTTCTGTTGGTGTCAGCAAAGTAACCAGTGAAGAACAGTACGCAATTGCCGTCGATCTGGCGTTCGAGTTCGATCATAAAGTGATCGTTGAGCAAGGGATCAAAGGTCGTGAGATCGAATGCGCAGTTCTGGGCAACGACAATCCGCAAGCCAGCACCTGTGGCGAGATCGTACTCACCAGCGATTTCTATGCCTACGACACCAAGTACATTGACGAAGATGGCGCGAAAGTGGTAGTTCCGGCAGCCATTGCGCCAGAAATCAACGATAAGATCCGGGCGATTGCCGTTCAGGCTTATCAGACGTTGGGATGCGCAGGCATGGCGCGTGTAGACGTGTTTTTAACCCCAGAGAACGAAGTGGTGATCAACGAGATCAACACACTGCCTGGCTTCACCAACATCAGTATGTATCCGAAGCTGTGGCAAGCCAGCGGTCTGGGTTACACCGATCTGATCACACGTTTGATTGAGCTGGCGCTGGAGCGTCACGCTGCGGATAACGCATTGAAAACCACAATGTAATATTTTAACGCCCGATAATATTCTTATTGGGCGTTTTCAGTTTCTTCATCGCGACGACGAATAATCAACCCCGCCAGCCAGAAACTAATCACCCACGTCACCAGACCGACGGCATAGGTCTGCCAACCTTTTGCTTCAAATCCCAGTAACCCCACCACGCCATTAAGAATGAATATAAGGCCAATGGCGAACGCATAGTAGTGCCAGTCACGGCGGATTTTTACAGGCAGATTCATGGCTGCTCCGTTAACGAAAAACAACATCCTTGCATATTCTGCAACAACCGTCTGTGGTGTAGACAACATTTTCGCAGTTGTTAATAAATTTAACTTAAAGTTGCTATTTTGTGACTCGCAACGAAGATTCACGCTTCGGGAATATTCCCAACATCAATTTACCATGATTCTGATATTGACAATCTAAATGACCTGTCAGACTTGCCATAAGCCGCTGGTATCACACCAGAAGAGAAGCAGATGACTTCCGGAGGTTTTTATGGCTGATTTCACCCTGTCAAAATCGCTGTTTAGCGGAAAATATCGCAATGCCTCTTCAACGCCTGGCAACATTGCCTATGCGTTGTTTGTGCTGTTTTGCTTTTGGGCTGGGGCGCAATTGCTGAACCTGTTAGTGCATGCGCCCGGCGTCTATGAGCGTTTAATGCAGGTCCAGGAAACAGGTCGCCCACGGGTGGAAATTGGTTTAGGTGTCGGCACCATTTTCGGGCTGATCCCGTTTTTAGTAGGCTGCCTCATTTTTGCAGTGGTGGCGCTATGGCTGCACTGGCGACATCGCCGCCAGTAAGATTTACGTTGCCAGATACGGCCTAAAACGCCTTATCTGGCATGACATTCCTGTTTGATCACTGTTTCATACAACGCGCCCGCCGTTCGTCTACGCGCTTCGCAAACCAGGCCGTAGTCAGGTTGCGGGTGATTTTCGGGCTTTCCAGTTGAATGCCAGGCAACATTTCGCGGGGGAGTGATTTACCCGTTTTCGCTTCGGCAAGTTGATAAACTTTCTTGTACAGCGCCGTCTCCTCAAAAGAGAAGCTGTCACCTTTATCTAGCTGACGACGAATTTCGCTGTCGCTCATCCCCAGTTTTGCCGCCAGTTTGCGCGTTGCCAGTTCGGTTTTCCCGGGTTCTTTACTGTCGTAACGAATTAAATCACCGTCCAGTGCCAGCTTCACGCCGCTGGCCTTACTGACCGCGTTCTGAAACGCGGCATTACGGCTGGCGTACCAGCCAGCGTTAAAATCAGCAAAACGGTATATCGGTGCGCTATAACTGGCGGGATAATTCAGTAAATGGTAAGTACCAAACCACAACCCGCCGCGGCGACTAAAGACTTCCTGACGGACTGTACCGTCCATTTTCCACGGATACCCTTTGGTATGCTGTTCGGCAAAAGCAATGCTGACCTGCATCGGCCCACCGGTGCGCACCGGATTAAGCGAACCAAACAGCGTCTGCCCCATTGGCACCATGCTGATCAGATCGTCAAAAATCGCGCTCAATTGCTTTTCTGTACGCACCGAATCTAACCGTTCGCTATAACTTTTGCCGTTTGGCGATTTGATTTTTAGCGCGGTATGAACCAGAAAAGGAGGAATGTGCATCCGTTCAGCACGACGGTCAATCTCTTGCCAGGCGATTTTGCTTAAGCCCGGAACGGCCGGATCTGCCTGATAATTTGACTCCTGCTGCGCCACCGCCAGCACCGAGCAGACGTTTTCCAGCGTCGGTGCCAGCCCCTGACTTTCAAAGGTGGTGGCGAGATCTTTTGCCCAGGCATCGCGGTCTTTCACGTTCGCAGGCATCTTCTGCCGCACGACGCTCGCCACATCTATCTCTTTTTCGCCCTTTTTCAACGGTTGCGGAGCCCGACTACTACACCCCGCTAAAACCAGAACCGCCAACAATGACAGCGAAGATAGAGGATTGACGCGCGACATTACTTCTCCTTTTTAGCTCAAGGTATGGGTTACTTCCTGAATTTTGTCACCATCCAGCTCATGTTCAAAGCTGCGCAGACGTTTGTAGATAGACATCAACTCAACCAGTGTGGTCCATGAGTTAATCAGGTACTGGAAAGCACCGCGAACCTGACCAAAAACGTTGGTAATCTGCGTCATCAGGCCGAGCGTAATCGTACCGGCAACAATTGACGGAAACAGCAAGAACAAACCGAAAACGTTATCGACCTGCAAATAGAGAATGCGGGCGATGTTGAAATACATATAGTGAAAATAGAGGCGGAAATAGTTTTTCCGTACGGCGCTAAACAGCTCGCGTACCGTAGGCGGCGTCGCGCGCGTGGCATCGTCTTCACCATAAACCAGCTCTTTACGGTAGGCAGCCTCTACTCGCTGGTTTTTAAACTCCAGCCCCGGCAGTTTAATCCCTACCACTGCCAGTAATCCGGTCCCCATCAGCGACCAGACGATAGCGGCAATCACCAGACCATACGGAATGTGCCCGATAATCGGCAGCTCCGGCACATGCGCGGAGAGCGTTACCAGCACCGGCAGGAAGGCGATCAACGTCATGATGGCGTTGATAAAACTGACGCCCATATTCTCCAGCGTTGAAGCAAAACGCATGGTGTCTTCCTGCACACGCTGTGCGGCGCCTTCGATATGACGCAGTTGTTGCCAGTTCGCCATGTAATATTCGTTCATCGCCGTACGCCAGCGGAACACGTAGTGACTGACAAAGAAGTTATTCAGCACACTGATCACTACCGCGATCAGCGCAATCCCCAGAAAGACGCCCACTTCGCGGTAAAATTGTTCGATGGTGACTTTATGCGGCGAACTTAGCGCGGTTTGAATCAGATCATAGAACGGCGCATACCAGGCGTTGACGGCAACCCCGACTTCCACCAAAAACCAGGTGACGAAGATAATCAGCGCAGTACCGAGTATTGACCAGTATTGCCAACGATGCGGGCTGTAGATAAACCAGAACAATGCAAAAAGTCCTACGCAAACAATGTAGTAAGCGTAAAAAATCAGGAAATCCAACGACCAGAAACGCGCGGCGCTAATCGGGATCTGCCCGGAAGCGCCGGTGATACGCGCCACCCAGTCACCCCCACCGGCTTGCCAGAAGATAACGGCAATCAATGCCCAAACAAAGGCCGAGAGAAAAAACGTTCCCGGCTTTGGGAAAAAAGACTTAAACATATGCACTCCTGCTAACTTCTTATCGTTTTAACAACTGCTGTGTATTAACCGCATGACCGCTACAAAGCGTCAGCCAAATGAAACCGCCCATTGTGACCCATAGCAAGGCGCTTAGTTCGCCAGCCTGACCATAAGAATTGTTTCGACGGATTTCATAAACCAAAGATTGTTTACATAAGCGGATTAACACGCGCAGGATCACAAATGCAGGCATTGGTGAGCAGGAAAAAGATCGTGTTTACGCGCCGTTACGTTTTTAACACTATTATTGCACTAATTCGCCCTTTGCAATCCATCAATGAGTAGTATAAATACGCTCAGTTACCTTCATTCAATTTATGGACACCACCGTTGAAACGTAGTCTGCTTTTTTCTGCCGTGCTGTGTGCGGCGTCATTGACCTCCGTCCATGCGGCACAGCCGATCACTGAACCGGAGTTCGCTTCTGATATTGTTGATCGTTATGCCGATCATATTTTTTACGGCAGCGGTGCCACGGGGATGGCGCTGGTTGTTATCGACGGTAACCAGCGCGTCTTTCGCAGTTATGGCGAAACGCGACCTGGTAATAACGTTCGCCCGCAGCTGGATTCGGTCGTGCGTATTGCTTCCCTCACCAAGCTAATGACCAGTGAAATGCTGGTGAAATTGCTCGACCAGGGGACCGTGAAGTTAAACGATCCGCTAAGTAAATATGCTCCGCCAGGCGCACGCGTGCCAACCTACAATGGGACGCCCATTACGCTGGTCAATCTGGCAACCCATACCAGCGCCCTGCCCCGTGAACAGCCCGGTGGCGCGGCACATCGTCCGGTGTTTGTCTGGCCAACGCGCGAGCAACGCTGGAAATACCTTTCTACGGCGAAGCTGAAAGCCGCGCCAGGCAGTCAGGCGGCGTACTCTAACCTTGCGTTCGACCTGCTGGCAGATGCACTGGCGAATGCGTCCGGCAAGCCTTATACCCAGTTGTTTGAAGAGCAGATTACCCGTCCATTGGGGATGAAAGACACCACCTACACCCCCTCACCGGATCAGTGCCGCCGTTTAATGGTTGCTGAGCGCGGTGCCAGTCCATGCAATAACACGCTGGCGGCAATTGGCAGCGGCGGCGTCTATTCCACGCCTGGCGATATGATGCGCTGGATGCAGCAGTATTTGTCATCTGATTTTTATCAGCGCAGTAACCAGGCAGATCGCATGCAGACGTTGATTTATCAGCGCGCGCAGTTTACGAAAGTGATTGGTATGGATGTCCCCGGCAAAGCGGATGCGCTTGGTTTAGGCTGGGTATATATGGCCCCGAAAGAGGGGCGTCCGGGGATTATTCAGAAGACAGGTGGTGGTGGCGGTTTCATTACCTATATGGCGATGATCCCGCAGAAGAATATTGGCGCGTTTGTGGTGGTCACTCGTTCGCCGTTGACGCGCTTTAAAAATATGAGCGATGGCATCAATGATCTGGTGACCGAGCTAAGCGGGAATAAACCGTTGGTTATCCCCGCATCCTGATTAATACTCTGAAGGCAAACGGTTGATAGCGACCAGTTTGCCTTTATTCATTTCGATATAGCCGCCTTTACGCAAAGCAGCGAGAACTTCTGCGACGACAGAACGCGATATGCGTGTACGTTGATGGATATAATTCATCACACCAATACATGATCGCAATTCTTCATTCCAGTCAATCATTGATAATAATGTTGCGCGGATTTGTTCGTAGGAATTATGCCCAATGAGCTGCACGTCGCGTAATTCCAGAATTCTATTTTGCCAGGCTAACCAGTAAAAAGCGTCTCGCCAGAGTTGATTTTGTTCAATAAGCGTAATGGTTTGTTTGGCTGGTAGATGATATCCCGTACAATTTCCTTCTGATATTAATTTGTATGGTATATCGTTTTTCATTAAACCATCAGCCAGCCCCATAATATAAGGAGCCTGGGTAATACCGATAAGTACGTTTTCTTCTCTACGCAGAGAGATAACTCCCTCTAAAATAACGAAAGTATCTTCGTTATTGACATCACTGGAAAATATAACTTGCTTTTCATTATTAAACTCGAAGCGCGTACCGTATCTGGACAAACATTTATCGAGCTTACCAAATTCCTGAAGAGGTTTAACTACAGATAACATTTGCGCGTCCTTTGCAGTAATGCCCGTCAAATCCTTGACGGGCATTATTTAGATTAAATTACCAGTATTTCTTCGGAGTGAAGAATATTACCAGGTATATTTAACACCCACGTTCGCGGACCAGTCTTGATCTACGTCACCACCACCGAGGTAGTTAGCATCGGTATAGGCGCTGAAGTTCTTAGTGAAGCTGAACTGAGTACCCAGACCAACACGTACCGCAGACCCTTCAGTACCGTTATCGATGGAATCACCGTTCACATCGTTATCGTTGTTAGAGTCGTCGTAGACGTAAGCCAGTTTGAAGTACGGTGTCAGAGCCTGATCTTCGCTGTAGGTGAAGGTATAACCTGCATCTACACCCAGTTCATAACGCATGCTGCCGTAAGGAGTCACGTAACCAGCATCACCCAGTTTGAAGTCGTAACCGGCTTTCAAACCGAAGCCCCAAGCGTCGGAGTTGGTGCTACCGTCAACGTAAGTACCGTTGCTCATGGTTGCAGACAGGTCGTTGTTGAAGTGAGAGTAGCTCAAGCTACCATCAACAAAGACGTTGTTCGCGAAGTGAGCAGAAGAGTAGATGTAGGCAGTCTGGCTGTCTTGATCCACCTGACCAGAACGGTCATTCATGTCACCTTTAGCGAAGCCTGCAGCCGCACCGACGATCCACTTAGCGTTGTTACCGTCAATTTTGGTATCAACACCGACCATGATGCCGTTAACATCCTGATCATAGTTGATGGTGCCGTTGTCGCCGTTGAAGTTACCACCGAAGTAGCTTACCCATGCGCCGCCGTTATCAGCCAGGCCATGACGAGAGTTGGTCAAACGAGTACCAACGGTGTCTTGTTCCAGGTTCCAGATATTGGTGTTCGCAGATGGGATGCTCAGCGCCATGTTAGCGTAGTCGGTCAGCTCCATCTGTTGCAGAACAACGGTGTTACCGCGCTGTTCAGCCTGATAGGTGTATGCACCCAGGTCAGCTTTGTTAGCAGCAGAGAAGGTCGCGTTGCTGTTTTTGTCGTTGACGTAGATCAGCTCGTTGCCGTTGTAGTCAGCGATAGAACCAGCACCAGTAGCGTTGTCGATACGAACTTTGTAGTTACCGGTTGCGGCTGCAACATGGTCACCGTTGTTATCAACTTCGTTCTGACCAGCTTCGATAGAAGCAGTGTTGTCGTTATCGCCGTTACCGTTAATAGTCAGGTGACCATCAGAGTTCATTGCGATTAAGCCATAACCGTAGTTTGACTTGGTAGTATCGTTGGTACGATCGTTGACCAGATCGGTATCCATTACGTAATCACTGCTATGGATATCGAATACACCAGCGTGAATGTTGCCGTTAGTATCAGTGGTACTGGTCAGATTCAGGGTATCGGCCTGGAACGGGTTAGCATCGAACTGATCAACGTTAACATCCAACAGACCGTCGTTAGTTACGGTGATGGTATTTGCGTACAGTGCAGCATCTTCTAAACCCCAGCCCGCAGAAACATCATCAGACATTTTAACGGTACTATTGTCGATGGTCAGGGTATTAGTCGCTACATGACCGTCTTCACCGATGTTCAGGTTAGAACCGCCAGTCAGAGAGATAGTGTCAGAGATCAGACGAGAGTCTGCAACATTAACCTGGGAACCGCTGTTAATACTTAAAGTATCAATCAGAGAAGATTTTGTTGTATCCCACTCTGAACCACCGTTCAAAGTCACATTAAACAAACCGCTCTGGTAAACTTCGTTTCCTACGATATGGCCATTTTCGTCATATTGAGTATTGATGTTATCAACACCGACAGTTGATGAAGGCCACAGGCTGTTAGCTGCAATATCGAGCAGAGTTGCAGTTGCTTCAGTACCAACAGCATATCCGTCGTAAGAACCATCACCATCTTCATCAACCATATGAACAGACATTGCAGCGCCAACCCACTTGCTGCCGTTGTTCAGAGTCACATCCATACGGTCTGTGCCATCCCAACCGTTGGTATCTACATCACCATCAGCATCGCGATAGCTGTCAGCACCTTGCGGGAAGAAGTTTTCATCGAAATTACTGGAGAAAACAACATCACCCATCAGTGTTGAGTTGTCTAAAGTTACTGTAGTCTGCATCGCATTATCAGCATACGGATTTGCGATTGCGGCAATTGCAACATCGTCTGCAGTCAGCGTGTTGCTATAGTTGCTGGCATTACCAGTATGGCCAAACCAACCAGTAGTACCTTCATCAGTCCATGAACCAGAGGTCACAGTAGAATCTTTAACAGTAATAGTGTTATTAAACACTTCGCTGCTGTTTACGCCAGTGCTGACTGTGTTGTCGTCAATATCTTCCCACTCATAACCCTGAGTCAGCGTAATACCTGCTACATGAGAGTTATTAGTGATGGACAGATCAACTTCCTGATCCAGTGTAATAGCAGTACCCATATCGTAAACATCTACAACATGAGTGTCAGCGGCATTATTATAGGTACCGTTGTAAGTATAATGCTCGTAGTTGTCATCGATCGTTGAATTATCAACGCTCAGTGTCAGACGATCATAAACATAACCAGTAGCACGGTCATCAGCACAATCAGTAGTCATGCACTCAGAGGTAATCATACCGTGAATAGTGCTGTTTTTGATTGTCAGACTATTGGCGTTGGTATTGGTAGAAATACCGTCGTCCAGATAGTAGGTAGAAATCACGCCGTTAACGGTAGCGTTATTAATGACCGGGTAGATATCGCCGTTGTAATAGCTATCAGCGGCATAGTTGTTCCAGCCTACATAACCATCATAGTAAACGTCATCAGCATAGGTGGCGTCGTTGTAGTGATGGAAAGTATTGTAAGTTTGACCAGAAATATCGTTGGTCGCTGCATTAGCCTGAGAGGTGATAGCCAGAGTGCAAGCCAATGCTAATTGTGATACTACAAGTTTCTTTTTCCAGGAGTGCATTTGTCATCCCTCCTCAGGGACGTAATAAGTTGATCCATCAATTATCAATGCATAGAAAACATCTTATGTTTCGCGTTGACGATTATGCGGCGTTATAGAGGAATGGTTCAATTATTCTTTCCCCTAAGTCCGATTGTGGACATATATAAAAATATCTATACGCACAAAGAATAAGTTGACAAAAACACTGCATTTCAACACGTTAATGAAATCATTAATTTTGAATTATAGATCCTAAAAATACCAAAACAACAAATCAGACAAATAATGTATCAATAAGCAATGAACTTTAAGTAATTCAATTTTTGACAGTTCAACCAAATTGGCAAAAATAATAACCAGCACCTATAAATAAAAATTAAAAAATATTTTCAGTGAATATGAAGTTATTGCTATTTCTATTACAAAGATGCCCTGGTCTCTCTTTCATTCTCTTCTTGTCAACATCGTGACAACTTTCGTAAAACACTCCTGCCCCGCTTCAGGTATACTGTGCACCTTAATTCCACAAACATCAGGCAGACCATGACAGACTTAATCCAACGCCCTCGTCGCCTGCGCAAATCTCCTGCGCTGCGCGCTATGTTTGAAGAGACAACACTTAGCCTTAACGACCTGGTGTTGCCGATCTTTGTTGAAGAAGAAATTGACGACTACAAAGCCGTTGAAGCCATGCCTGGCGTGATGCGCATTCCAGAGAAACATCTGGCACGCGAAATTGAACGCATCGCCAACGCCGGTATTCGTTCCGTGATGACTTTCGGCATCTCTCACCATACCGATGAAACCGGCAGCGATGCCTGGCGGGAAGATGGACTGGTGGCGCGTATGTCGCGCATCTGCAAGCAGACAGTGCCAGAAATGATTGTCATGTCAGACACCTGCTTCTGTGAATACACTTCTCACGGTCACTGCGGTGTGCTGTGCGAGCATGGCGTCGACAACGACGCGACTCTGGAAAATTTAGGCAAGCAAGCCGTGGTTGCAGCTGCTGCAGGTGCAGACTTCATCGCCCCTTCCGCCGCGATGGATGGCCAGGTACAGGCGATTCGCCAGGCGCTGGACGCTGCTGGCTTTAAAGATACGGCGATTATGTCGTATTCGACCAAGTTCGCCTCCTCCTTTTATGGTCCGTTCCGTGAAGCTGCCGGAAGCGCATTAAAAGGCGACCGCAAAAGCTATCAGATGAACCCAATGAACCGTCGTGAGGCGATTCGTGAGTCACTGCTGGATGAAGCCCAGGGCGCAGACTGCCTGATGGTT
This sequence comes from Escherichia sp. Lx600-2, assembly GCF_036662595.1. Lineage (NCBI taxonomy): Bacteria > Pseudomonadati > Pseudomonadota > Gammaproteobacteria > Enterobacterales > Enterobacteriaceae > Escherichia > Escherichia sp. Lx600-2. The sequence continues at coordinate 11,713 of NZ_JAYQWM010000024.1, forward strand.
AAACCTGCTGGAGCGTACCTCGACATCGTGCGTGAGCTGCGTGAACGTACTGAATTGCCGATTGGCGCGTATCAGGTGAGCGGTGAGTATGCGATGATTAAGTTCGCCGCGCTGGCGGGTGCTATAGATGAAGAGAAAGTCGTGCTCGAAAGCTTAGGTTCGATTAAGCGTGCGGGTGCGGATCTGATTTTCAGCTACTTTGCGCTGGATTTGGCTGAGAAGAAGATTCTGCGTTAATTTTGTTTCCTCTCAGAAAGGGGGAGTTAACCTGTTGAAAGCACGGTGAACGCCCCCTCACCCTAACCCTCTCCCCAAGGGGGCGAGAGGACCGTCCACTCTCGTATTACCCCGCCCGATAAAACGGTTTATCCCCAAGAATCGTCGCCCGATGCATAATCCGCCGCTGTGGCAGGTAATCGGCATTGGCATAGTGCTGAGTCACACGGTTATCCCAAATCGCAATATCATTCGGTTGCCAGCGCCAGCGCACCTGAAACTCCGGTTTAGTGATATGGGCGAATAAAAAGCCTAACAAGGCTTCGCTCTCTTTCTCGCTGACATCAACAATTCGCGTAGTAAAGCCTTCATTCACAAACAGCGCCTGTTTACCGCTCACCGGATGCGTTCGCACCACCGGATGTAGCAACGGCGGATTTTTCGCAACCGCCTCGCGCCAGCGTTGATGTTCCTCTTCGGTTTTGCGGTATTTGTATTCCGGGAACGATTTACGAAAATCATGCTCCGCACGCAGCCCGCTCAGCAGCTGGCGGAAGGGAACAGAGAGCGCCTCATAGGCCGCAATACCGCTGGTCCAGAGCGTATCGCCGCCGGTCGAAGGTAACTCTTTCGCTGCCAGAATCGCCCCTGCGGGTGGCGTTTCAATAAATGTCACATCGGTATGCCAGTTGTCGTTATCTGGCGGATTATCGTTATGGGTATCCAGCACGATGATCTCGTCAACCCCTTCGGCATGAGGGTAAACAGGGTGAATATGCAGTTCGCCAAAACGCTGGGCCAGCGCGCGTTGCTGCTGCGGCGTAATGGCTTGATCGCGCAGAAACACCACCTGATGGCGCAGTACCGCATGGTAAAGTTGTTCAAACTGATTATCGCTTAACGGGCGCGTCAGGTCGGCACCCGAAATTTGTGCTCCGATATACGGCCCCAGCGGGGTAATGCTCAGACGTTCACTCATTGTACTTCTCCATGCCAGGGCGTCAGGCGGCGCTGTAACGCGCGCAGACCCAGTTCTAAAAGAAAGGCGATAATCGCAATCACCGCGATCCCCGCCAGCACCACGTCAGTCGCGAGAAATTCACCCGCTGACTGAACCATAAATCCTAAACCGCGCGTCGCGGCAATCAGCTCCGCCGCCACCAGCGTAGACCAGCCCACACCCAGACCAATACGTAATCCGGTGAGGATTTCCGGCAGCGCGCCGGGCAAAATGACAAACCACAGCACCTGCGCACGGCTGGCACCCAGCGACTGGGCAGCACGAATGCGAACCTGCTGCGCGCTTTTCACCCCCGCCAGCGCCGACATCGCCACCGGTGCAAAAATCGCTAAATAGATCAGTAAGATCTTCGAGGTTTCACCAATACCAAACCAGATCACCATCAGCGGCAAATAAGCCAGCGGCGGCACCGGACGATAAAGCTCGATTATCGGATCCAGAATGCCGCGCACCGTCGGGCTTAGCCCCATGGCGATCCCGACCGGAATGCCGATCAACACCGCCGCGAGTAGCGCCAGCACAATGCGCGTCAGGCTGGCTGCCAGATGCTGCCACAGCGTGGCGTCCATAAATCCCTGCGGTCCGGCAATGGTGAGCAGTTTTGCCAGTACTTGTTGCGGCGGCGGCAAAAACAGCGGGCTAATCAGTTGCAGCGCCGCCACCGTCCACCATACAGTGAGTAAAACCGCTAACGTGCCAATGCTTAAGGTCACCTGACGCGAGAGCGGCCAGCGCCATTTCAGCCGCCGCGAATGCAGTTTTTCATTAATGAGCACACTCATGAGAACGCCTCCCGTTGCTCAAATACGCGGCTTAAAACATATTCGCGCATGGCGATGAATTGTGGATCGGACTTGATGCTGCGGCTCGACTCTCCCGCAACAAAGCGGCGAGCAAAGTTGAGCGGCAGCCGCTCCAGCACGCGGCCAGGGCCGGGTGAAAGCAGAACCAGTTCAGTCGCCATAAACACCGCTTCTTCTATATCGTGGGTAATCAACAGCACCTGCTTGCCCGTCTCCTGCCAGAGTTTCAGCAGCAGGGTTTGCATCTGGTCGCGGGTGAAGGCGTCCAGCGCACCAAACGGTTCGTCGAGTAATAACAGCTGGGGATTCGCCGCCAGCGCGCGGGCAATCCCCACCCGCTGACGTTGACCACCGGAAAGCTGCCAGATGTAGCGTTTTTCTGCGCCTTCCAGCCCCACTTTTTTCAGCATCTGGTGCGCGATTTCCAGTCGCTGCATTTTCTCTATACCTGCCAATTGCAGGCCGAACGCCACGTTGTCCTGTACATTGCGCCACGGTAGTAGCCCTTCATTCTGAAAAACTACGCCACGCTCTGCTCCCGGCCCCTCAATACGCTTACCCGCCAGTTGAATGCTGCCATGCTGATAAGGCACAAAACCGGCAATCAAATTCAGCAGGGTGGTTTTACCGCAGCCGGACGGCCCCAGCACCACCAGTAGCTCGCCGCTTTCCAGCGTCAGGTTGATATCTTCCAGTACCGGTTTGCCGCCATAATCGGCGTAAAGATGAGAGATTTGCAGCATCTGCGCCTCCTTTTATTGCACGAAGCGCGAGGTAACGTACTGGCTGTAATCATTCGCTACAGCCGGGACCTTGCCCTGCTCTTTCAAAAACTGCGCGGTGTCGATGATCGCTTTGTTCACCGGTCCGGTCAGTTCTGCCGTTTGTTGCTGCGGCGTCAGATAGGTATTCCCCTTCACCAGCCCCGGAACGTCACCTTCAGGCACGCCGCTTAAACGCGCCAGTTTGCTGATGTTTTCCGGCTGTTTCAGCCACACGTCTGGGTTAGCAATGTACGGTTGCTGAGCATCGATGGCGCTTTTAGCGAACGCTTTCACGACCTCAGGATGTTTCTCGGCAAAATCTTTGCGCACCACCCAAACGTCCAGCGTTGGCGCGCCCCACTGCCCGACCTGTTCAGAATCGGTCAACACCTTGCCGTCTTTTTCCAGGGCGTTAACCGCCGGTGCCCAGACATAAGCACCATCAATATCTCCCCGCTGCCAGGCAGCGATAATCGCGGGCGGCTGCAGGTTCACAATCTCCACTTGCCCGGGTTTAATGCCCCAGTGTTTCAGCGCCGCCAGCAGGCTGTAGTGGGTGGTGGAGATAAACGGTACGGCGATGCGTTTGCCAATCAGATCTTCCGGTTTGCTGATAGTTTTCTTTACCACCAGCGCTTCGGAGTTACCCAGTTTTGACGCCAGCAAGAAGACTTCAATCGGCACCTGTTGGCTGGCTGCAACCGCTAACGGGCTGGAACCAAGGTTGCCGATTTGCACGTCGCCAGAAGCCAGCGCCCGCACGATGCTGGCTCCGCTGTCAAACTTACGCCAGTCCACGGTTGCTCCGCTTTCTTTAGCAAAGGTGTTGTCGGCCTGAGCCACTTTCGCCGGTTCGGCTGAGGTTTGATACGCCACGGTGACGTTCACCGCCTGCGCCTGAAAAGCGATGAATGCCAGTGCGGCAAGAAGAGTGTTACGCGATGAAATTGCCATGATTATCTGCTCCCCTGTCTTGTTATGGGAGCAGTATTTCGTTGCGGGTCAGTTTGATAAAGGAATTAAAAGGTCTTGTTAAGAACAAAGCGTTTTTAGAAAAAAATCGGCAATGGTTAGCGAGTTTGCGCATTTTGCGGTTTTGGCGAACGTATCCCGCCGGTTCACAAGCCAGATAAGATGTGCGCGCTCCGGCAAATTATTGCCATTTTGTTACATCCATTCCATATCTGTCGCTGGTTGATTGCCAGCGCCGCGCCGTGATGCATGATAGGAGAATTAGATAATAAGAGAAGAAAAGTATGATTCGGGTAGTGCTGGTGGATGACCATGTGGTGGTGCGCTCTGGCTTCGCACAATTACTCTCTCTGGAAGACGATCTGGAGGTCATTGGTCAGTACAGTAGTGCCGCGCAGGCATGGTCGGCATTAATCCGTGATGACGTCAATGTTGCCGTCATTGATATTGCCATGCCGGACGAAAACGGCCTCAGTTTGCTTAAGCGCCTGCGTGCACAAAAACCGCAATTTCGCGCCATTATTCTTAGCATTTATGACGCGCCAACCTTTGTGCAAAGCGCGCTGGATGCCGGTGCCAGCGGGTATTTAACCAAACGCTGTGGGCCGGAAGAGTTAGTACAGGCGGTGCGCTCGGTCGGGCTGGGCGGGCATTATCTCTGTGCCGATGCGATTCGGGCTTTACGCGGCGGCGGGCAACCCGCCCAGGCGCTGGAAATTCTCACCCCACGAGAACGTGAAGTGTTTGATTTACTGGTCAAAGGAGACAGCGTTAAAGAGATCGCCTTTAAACTCGAACTCAGTCATAAAACGGTACATGTGCATCGCGCCAATGTGCTGGGAAAACTGAACTGCCATAGCACCATTGAACTGGTACATTTTGCGCTCGACCACCATCTGCTGGCGGGGCATTAATGTCGCGCAATCTTCGTCATTGGGTGATTTCGCTGTTTATTGTGCTGGCCTGGGGAACCGGCTGGCTGATGCTGTGGACGCTCAGCTTTTATCTGACCAATAACGGTCAACAGGCGGTGTTGTTTCTCCCGCAGGGAGTTTATCTCGCCCTTGTTATTTTGCTCTCTCGCCGCTACTGGCCTGCGTTGGTGCTCCCCCCTTTGCTGATGATGTTCTGGCTCCATAGTGAACAGCTATTGAACGGTTATCTCATGCTGGCAACGCCGGTTATTAGCCTGTTTCCTGTCCTCCTTGCGCAAAACTTCTGGCACCGTTTTCCACTTTACTGGCAGCGTCTGACGTTGCTGTTAGCCACTGTCACGGCAGCTTCATTGTTGAATACCGCCCTGCTCTCCCCTTTTATGTCAGACCCAATAATGCTGCCGGGTTTGACCTCATTTACCGGCGGCGTATTACTGACGCCGTTTGTCTATCTTATCTTTGAGTTTCTGCGCCAGCAGCATCGCTACCAGCTCCTGGGACTCGATACGCATAATCCCCCCTTGCGTACCTCTTTAATCATCTGGTGTAGCCTGTTTTTTATTATTGGTATCGGCACTCAGATGGTGCTGTCACCTGAAATTGAACGTCTGCTGTTGATCGTGGTCTTTTTGCCCAATGTGGTGATGGCGTGGAAATTTGGCTGGCAAGGTGGCGTACTCTCCGGGCTTTTGGGCAGCATGATGATCACCATCGCCCGCCAGATTGGCGTGGGCTTTAGTAACCTGGTGGAGCTGGAGATTTTCCTCGCGACCCAGGCCTTGCTGGGAATTGGCCTGGGCATTGCCATCAGTCGCCAGCAACATCTGGCGCTAAACCTGCACCATTACCGACAACGGCTGGAGGCCGAGCTGGCAGCGCGGCGGGCATTGGCGGAAAAGCTGATCCACACCGAGGAGGACACGCGAAAAAACCTGGCGCGAGAGCTGCACGACGAAATCGGTCAGAACATCACCGCCATTCAGATCCAGTCGCAACTGGTGAAGCGGGCGCGTGATCCGGCGCAAATTCAATCCGCAGCCAGCCAAATCAATGAGCTCGCCCGCCGCATTCATCTCTCCACCCGCCAATTGCTGCGCCAGTTGCGGCCTCCCGCGCTTGATGAACTGACATTTCGCGAAGCGTTGTTGCATCTGATTAATGAATTTGCCTTTAGTGAACGCGGCATTCATTGCCAGTTTGCCTATCAACTGAACTCCACACCAGAAAACGAAACGGTGCGCTTTACCTTGTATCGGTTATTGCAGGAGTTGCTCAATAACATCTGTAAACACGCCGAAGCCAGCGAAGTGACGATTATCCTGCGCCAGCAGGGAGAGGTATTGCATCTGGAAGTCAGCGACAACGGTGTGGGGATCGCCAGCGGGAAAATGGCCGGATTTGGCATTCAGGGGATGCGTGAGCGCGTCAGCGCCCTGGGCGGCGACTTAACGCTCGAAAAACAGCACGGCACGCGGGTAATTGTTAACTTGCCCACATTTTTGCAACAAATCGCCGGATAACCAGGAAAAAGTCTTAGGTATCCCGGATTTTCTCTCATCCCCTTTCACTTTCATTTTCATATAGTCAGCAACATGGAGACAACCATGCACGCGCGTTCAGCGAGAGAAATTAATCAATGCTACCGGACATTACGTCCGCGATTGCTGATGTGCATGATTATTGGCTACGCCGCATTTTATCTGACGCGAAAAAGCGTGAATTACGTCCTTCCGGCGCTACAAACCGACCTCGGACTGGATAAAGGCGACATTGGCCTGCTGGGTTCGCTGTTTTATCTCAGCTACGGATTGTCGAAATTTACCGCCGGACTGTGGCATGACAGCCACGGACAACGCGGTTTTATGGGCGTCGGCTTGTTCGCCACCGGGTTATTGAACGTGGTGTTTGCCTTTGGCGAATCACTTACGCTTCTGCTTGTGGTCTGGACACTGAACGGTTTTTTTCAGGGCTGGGGATGGCCACCGTGTGCCCGCTTGCTGACCCACTGGTACTCACGCAATGAGCGCGGTTTCTGGTGGGGCTGCTGGAATATGTCGATCAACATTGGCGGAGCGATTATTCCGCTGATTAGCGCCTTTGCCGCCCACTGGTGGGGCTGGCAGGCCGCGATGCTGACACCGGGGATAATCAGCATGGCATTAGGGATCTGGTTAACGCTACAACTCAAAGGCACGCCCCAGGAAGAGGGATTACCGACAGTTGGTCACTGGCGTCACGATCCGCTGGAGTTACGTCAGGAACAACAAAGTCCGCCGATGGGGCTGTGGCAAATGTTGCGCACCACCATGCTGCAAAATCCGCTGATCTGGCTACTGGGCGTCTCTTATGTACTGGTTTATGTGATCCGGATTGCGCTTAACGACTGGGGCAATATCTGGCTGACGGAAAGCCACGGTGTCAACCTGCTCAGCGCCAACGCCACGGTAATGCTGTTTGAAGTGGGCGGCTTACTCGGCGCGTTATTTGCCGGATGGGGATCGGATTTGCTGTTTAGCGGGCAACGAGCGCCAATGATTTTGCTGTTCACGTTGGGGTTGATGGTGTCAGTCGCCGCACTGTGGCTGGCACCGGTTCATCACTACGCTCTGCTGGCAGTGTGCTTTTTTACCGTGGGCTTTTTCGTCTTTGGCCCACAAATGCTGATTGGACTTGCGGCGGTGGAGTGTGGGCACAAAGCTGCGGCGGGTTCAATCACCGGATTTCTCGGCCTGTTCGCTTACCTTGGCGCGGCGCTGGCAGGCTGGCCGCTGTCGCTGGTCATCGAACGCTACGGCTGGCCGGGAATGTTCAGTTTACTCTCGGTCGCCGCAGTACTTATGGGTTTACTGCTGATGCCGTTACTGATGGCGGGCATCACCACCACTCACGCTCGAAGGATAAAACAATGAAAATGACCTTTACCTCTACTCTGATTGCTTCTGCCGTTGCGCTGGCGACTTTAACGGGTGCCGCGCAGGCAAAAGGCCGGCTGGTGGTCTATTGCAGCGCCACCAATGAAATGTGTGAGGCCGAAACCAAAGCGTTTGGCGAGAAATATGATGTAAAAACCTCGTTTATCCGCAACGGTTCCGGAAGCACCCTGGCAAAAGTCGATGCTGAAAAGAAAAACCCCCAGGCTGACGTCTGGTACGGCGGCACTTTAGACCCGCAATCGCAGGCTGGCGAGATGGGCCTGCTACAGGCGTATAAATCCCCTAACCTTGAGCAGATCATGGAGAAATTCCGCGATCCGGCAAAAGTGAAAGGGAATCTGTCCTCTGCCGTTTATGTGGGGATCCTCGGTTTTGGCGTAAACACCGATCGTCTGAAAGAGAAAAACCTGCCGGTGCCGAAGTGCTGGAAAGATCTCACCAAACCGGAATATAAAGGCGAAATTCAAATTGCCGATCCGCAAAGTTCCGGTACTGCCTACACCGCCCTGGCTACTTTTGCGCAGCTGTGGGGGGAAGATCAGGCCTTTGATTATCTAAAACAACTGAACGCCAACGTCTCTCAGTACACCAAATCAGGCATAGCCCCGGCACGTAACGCCGCCCGTGGCGAAACGGCGATTGGTATTGGCTTCCTGCATGACTACTCGCTGGAAAAAGAACAGGGCGCGCCGCTAGAGTTGATTTCCCCGTGTGAAGGTACAGGCTACGAAATTGGCGGCGTCAGCATTCTGAAAGGCGCACGCAACCTCGACAACGCCAAACTGTTTGTGGACTGGGTATTATCAAAAGAAGCGCAGGAACTGGCGTGGAAGAAAGGGAAGTCTTATCAGATCCTGACCAATACCATCGCCGAAACGTCGCCAAACTCACTGAAGCTCGACGACCTGAAATTAATCAACTACGACATGGACAAATACGGTTCCACGGATGTTCGTAAGGCATTGATTAATAAATGGGTTAGCGAAGTAAAAATGGGTAAATAAACCCGCATTAGGCGCATTTGCCGGGTGCAGCGCAGACGCCTGCCCCGGCCAACCATACCGGAACTGCTATGTCACAGACACTTGCACTCCATCCCGTGAAAAAGCGGGATGCGATTTTCCTTTGGGTTTTGCTGGGTTGGCTGGCATTTGTCCTGTTGCCGAGCTGGAGCCTCGATTATGGCCTGCTGGAGTCCACGAGTGATGAGATCCTCGGGGCGTACGGCTGGTCGCATTTTAATATCAGCTGGCTGTGGTATTTACTCCCGAGCCTGTTGCTGGTCCGCCCGTTTAGTGAGGCCACGCGCGACCAACGTAGCCGTCATTATTTCGATGCCGGCTGGGCATTGCTCTGTATGGCGTTTATCGTCATCAGCGCCACCGTGGTTGGACGCGGTTTAGGCTACGCCGCCATCGTGCTGTTTGTCGAACTAGGCGCGATTATGACGCTGGCCTTAACCCGCCTCGAATGGCTGGGTGGCGACCGCTTCGTGATCGGCTCACTGATTGCGATTGTGGCGCTGATTGGCATTTTTATCGTCTGGCCGAGCATCGCCATTTTTATCCCGATGTTCACCAACGACGCGGGAGAGTTCGCCCCGCTGGCGTTTATGACCGTGCTCTCGCAGGCACATATTGTTCAGGTGATCGTCAACTCTATCGTCTTGTCGATAGCGGTGGGGATAGGCTGTGCTTTCTTCGGCCTGGTGCTGGCGATTTATACCACGCGCATCGCTAAACGCAGCGCCATTATTGGTCGCATCTTTTCCATTTTGCCCATCGTTACGCCACCGTTTGTGGTCGGCTTAGGCGTGACGCTCATGATGGGGCGCTCCGGCTATGTTACGGAATTTATGGTGGAGTGGTTTGGGCTGACCAACACCAACTGGCTGTACGGTTTTACCGGGATCTGGCTGGCACAGGTTCTGGCATTCACGCCAATGGCATTTATGATCCTCGACGGGGCCATTAAAACCATTCATCCCTCGCTGGAAGAGGCCTCCTACACCCTGCGCGCCAGCCGCTGGCAAACCTTTAACGGCGTGTTTGTGCCGTTGTTGAAGCCCGCACTCGCCAATGCCTTTTTAATCGTCGTGGTACAGTCACTGGCTGATTTCAGTAACCCGCTGGTACTTGGCGGTAACTTCGACGTACTGGCGACGCAAATTTACTTCTATATTACCGGCTCGCAGCTGGATTATCAGGCCGCCAGCACCCTTGGCGCTTTCCTGCTGCTGTTCTCGCTGCTGGTGTTCTGCATCCAGTATATGTGGATTGGTAAACGCTCTTACGTCACGGTTTCCGGCAAATCCTACCGTGGCGACGTCCAGCCGCTACCGGTCACCCTGGTGTGGAGCGTGGTCGCCATACTTGCGATATGGATTGCCTTTAACGCCCTGCTCTACGGCAGCATTTTCTACGGCAGCTTCACGGTGAACTGGGGCGTGGACTACACCCTGACGCTGGATAACTTTATCAAGCTATTTGGTCAGGGAATGAGCGACGGCGCGTGGCCTTCACTGCTGGATACCCTGCTCTACGCCGGGATTGCCGCTCCCATTACCGCTATCTTTGGCCTGCTCATCGCCTGGGTGGTGGTGCGTCAACAATTCAAAGGCAAAAAGACCATCGAGTTCACCACCATGCTGTGCTTTGCCGTACCGGGTACGGTGGCGGGCGTCTCGTATATTCTCGCCTTTAACAGCGCTCCGGTTTATCTCACCGGAACGGCGGCAATTGTGATTATCTCGATGGTGATGCGTAACGTTCCGGTGGGTATTCGCGCCGGGATTGCGGGTCTGGGGCAGATCGACAAATCGCTGGATGAAGCCTCACTCAGCCTGCGCGCGGGTTCCTTGCGAACCATAACCCACATTTTACTGCCGCTGCTGCGTCCGGCCATTCTCTCGGCCCTGATCTACAGCTTTGTGCGGGCCATCACGACGGTCAGCGCCATCGTCTTTCTCGTCACGCCGGACACCCGCGTGGCAACCGCCTACATTCTTAACCGCGTTGAAGACGGCGAATATGGCGTAGCCATCGCCTATGGTTCGATTCTGATCGTGGTGATGCTGGCGATTATTTTCCTCTTTGACTGGCTGATCGGAGAAGCTCGTATCTCCCGTTCTAAAGCCAAAAACCAGGCGTAATGGAGCGCACTATGAGTCAGAAAAATTTTGTTGAACTGCGCAACGTCACTAAACGATTCGGCAGTAATACGGTTATCGACAATATCAATCTCACCATTCCACAAGGGCAAATGGTGACGCTGCTCGGTCCTTCCGGCTGTGGCAAAACCACCATTTTGCGTCTGGTTGCCGGGCTGGAAAAACCGAGCGAAGGGCAAATTTTTATTGATGGCGAAGATGTCACGCATCGTTCCATTCAACAGCGCGATATCTGCATGGTGTTTCAGTCATACGCTCTGTTCCCGCATATGTCGCTGGGTGAAAACGTTGGCTACGGGCTGAAGATGCTTGGCGTGTCGCGTAGCGAAGTGAAACAGCGGGTGAAGGAGGCGCTGGCAATGGTGGATCTGGAAGGCTTCGAGGACCGCTATGTCGATCAGATTTCCGGTGGTCAGCAACAGCGTGTGGCACTGGCCCGCGCGTTGATCCTCAAGCCAAAGGTGCTGCTGTTTGATGAGCCGTTAAGTAACCTCGATGCCAACCTGCGCCGCAGTATGCGCGATAAGATCCGCGAGCTGCAAAAGCAGTTTAATATCACGTCGCTCTACGTCACTCACGATCAAAGTGAAGCTTTCGCGGTGTCCGACACTGTGCTGGTGATGAATAAAGGTCACATCATGCAGATTGGCTCACCGCAAGATCTCTATCGTCAGCCAGCCTCCCGATTTATGGCAAGTTTTATGGGCGACGCCAACCTGTTCCCGGCGAACTTTAGCGAAGAGTATGTCGATATCTACGGTTATCGCCTGCCGCGCGCGGCGCATTTCCCGGCGCAAGGTAGCGGCACCGTCGGCGTTCGCCCGGAAGCCATCACCTTAAGCAATCACGGCGAAGAGAGTCAGCGTTGTGTTATTCGCCATGTCGCCTACATGGGGCCGCAGTACGAAGTGACCGTAGAGTGGCATGGACAGGAGATTTTATTACAAGTAAACGCCACCCGTTTACAGCCCGATATTGGTGAGCACTATTACCTCGAAATCCATCCTTACGGGATGTTTGTTTTAGCGGATGCGGCATAAAAATAGCACATAAACGGTCCCCATCTGTCTTGAGGGACCGTTCACCTGGTTAGGCTTCGGACAACAATTATTCTCCAGTGTTATATACTATAGGGGGGTATGTATCGACATATAGCATACCCCCCTATAGTATATTGCGTGCAGATGATGAGGTGCGAAATGCCCAGTACTCCGGAAGAGAAGAAAAAGGTCCTTACTCGAGTTCGTCGTATTCGGGGGCAGATTGATGCTCTGGAACGGTCGCTGGAGGGTGATGCCGAATGCCGTGCCATACTCCAACAGATCGCTGCCGTTCGGGGCGCGGCTAATGGGCTGATGGCAGAAGTGCTTGAAAGCCATATCCGGGAAACGTTTGACCGAAATGACTGCTACAGCCGCGAAGTCAGCCAATCCGTTGACGACACTATTGAACTGGTTCGTGCCTATCTTAAATAGCTGAATCTATTACCATATTGAGGAAGAGCGAGAGATGAAATCACGTGCTGCCGTTGCATTTGCTCCCGGTAAACCGCTGGAAATCGTTGAAATTGACGTTGCACCACCGAAAAAAGGTGAAGTGCTGATTAAAGTCACCCATACCGGCGTTTGCCATACCGACGCATTTACCCTCTCCGGCGATGACCCGGAAGGTGTATTCCCGGTGGTTCTCGGTCACGAAGGGGCTGGCGTTGTGGTTGAAGTCGGTGAAGGCGTAACCAGCGTCAAACCAGGCGACCATGTGATCCCGCTTTACACCGCAGAGTGCGGCGAGTGTGAGTTCTGTCGTTCTGGCAAAACTAACCTCTGTGTTGCGGTTCGCGAAACCCAGGGTAAAGGCCTGATGCCAGACGGCACCACCCGTTTTTCTTACAACGGGCAGCCGCTTTATCACTACATGGGGTGTTCTACATTCAGTGAATACACCGTAGTCGCGGAAGTGTCTCTGGCAAAAATTAATCCAGAAGCAAACCATGAACACGTCTGCCTGCTGGGCTGTGGCGTGACCACCGGTATTGGCGCGGTACACATCACAGCTAAAGTCCAGCCAGGGGATTCTGTTGCTGTGTTTGGTCTTGGCGCGATTGGTCTGGCAGTGGTTCAGGGCGCGCGTCAGGCGAAAGCGGGACGGATTATCGCTATCGATACCAACCCGAAGAAATTCGATCTGGCGCGTCGCTTCGGTGCCACCGACTGCATTAACCCGAATGACTACGACAAACCGATTAAAGATGTCCTGCTGGATATCAACAAATGGGGTATCGACCATACCTTTGAATGCATCGGTAATGTCAACGTGATGCGTGCGGCGCTGGAAAGTGCGCACCGCGGCTGGGGTCAGTCGGTGATCATCGGGGTCGCGGGTGCCGGTCAGGAAATCTCCACCCGTCCATTCCAGTTGGTCACTGGTCGCGTATGGAAAGGTTCCGCGTTTGGCGGCGTGAAAGGTCGTTCCCAGTTACCGGGTATGGTTGAAGATGCGATGAAAGGTGATATCGATCTGGAACCGTTTGTCACGCATACCATGAGCCTGGATGAAATTAATGACGCCTTCGACCTGATGCATGAAGGCAAATCCATTCGAACCGTAATTCGTTACTGATTGCCCGCAGGTATACCCCGTCCACTTCAGACGGGGTTCTTAATACTCTCCCCGGGCAGCCGTCCGGGGGATTAACCGTGAGATAATGACTGATGGAACTCATTGAAAAACATGCCAGCTTTGGCGGCTGGCAAAATGTGTATCGGCATTATTCCGCATCACTGAAATGTGAAATGAATGTCGGCGTCTATCTCCCGCCAAAGGCCGCAGGTGAAAAATTACCGGTACTGTACTGGCTTTCGGGCCTGACCTGCAATGAGCAGAATTTCATTACTAAATCGGGGATGCAGCGTTACGCGGCTGAGCACAACATTATTATTGTTGCGCCGGACACCAGTCCGCGAGGCAGTCATGTCGCAGATGCCGACCGTTACGATCTCGGGCAAGGTGCCGGATTTTACCTGAACGCGACGCAAGCGCCGTGGAATGAACATTACAAAATGTATGACTATATCCGCAACGAGCTGCCGGATTTAGTGATGCAACATTTTCCGGCAACGACCAGAAAGTCTATCTCAGGTCATTCTATGGGCGGGCTGGGCGCGCTGGTGTTGGCGTTACGTAACCCAGATGAATATGTCAGCGTCTCGGCGTTTTCGCCCATTGTCTCCCCATCGCAAGTACCGTGGGGACAGCAAGCCTTTGCCGCATATCTTGGTGAAAATAAAGATGCCTGGTTGGATTACGATCCGGTGAGTCTTATTTCACAAGGTCAACGCGTTGCGGAAATCATGGTTGATCAGGGGTTGAGTGATGATTTTTACGCGGAACAGCTGCGGACTCAAAATCTTGAAAAGATCTGCCAGGAGATGAATATCAAGACGTTAATCCGTTATCACGAGGGTTACGACCACAGCTATTATTTTGTCTCCAGTTTTATTGGCGAGCATATTGCCTACCACGCCAATAAACTGAATATGCGTTAATAATAGTGCACGACTGCCGGATGCGGCGTGAACGCCTTATCCGCCTACATTTCGCCCGTAAGCCGTAGGCATGATAAGACGCGCATAGCGTCGCATCAGGCATCTGCGCACGACTTATCTATGTTTACCACATCAAATCATCAGGCACTTTGAAGTCGGCATACGGATCGTCTTCATCCTGCTCTTCGGCACTGAGCGCGCTGTGCAACACAATACTGCTGGCATCACGCTGAGCAATTTTATCGGCAACGCTGGCGGGAATAATTGCGTATTCACCTTCGCTATTGTTATCGACCAACAAGCGGGCAATCGCCAGACGACCATTAATCAACTGCGCCTGTGTGAGCTTATCGACAAAAATCTTCTTAATCAGATTGCCGTCAGTGAAGTTAAAACCAATATCGCCATTGGCAATGGTGATCCGGTTCATTTCAATAAGCTGCTTCACCTGAGCTTTATATTCTTTCGCCAACGCCGCTTGTTTTTGCTGTTCGCTAAGCTGTTTATCACGCTCAAGCTGTGCCTTTTTATTTTCTTCTACCGCAGCCCGAGCTTCACGCGCCTGAACTCGCGATTTTTTCGCCGTTCTCTCGACCTTCGCCGCTTTTTTGCTGGTGACTAATCCTGCTTTGAGCAACTGCTCTTGTAAGGTAAGTTTTGCCATCTTTGTTTCCAAACCCGCTGAATAATTTTTAGCGAGTATACCTGTAAACGCCGTGGGTGTATTGGGGGCAAGTCCCTTTCGCCCCTGCTTAATAAGGCGCGTCAGGCATCGGCACACGGCTGCATTCTTGATCTCCGACTCATCAAAATAAACACTGCCACCCCTGCAACAAGAATACCCGGTGCAGAAGCGGCCATTACGCCGACCGTGCCAGTGCCTAATGCCAGCATTTTCCCGGCCAGTAACGGACCGCTCATAGCCCCCAGACGCCCTACCGCCACGGCTGTTCCCACACCTGTTGCGCGGATCTGCGAATTGTAAAACAACGGTGCCAGGGCATACAAAACGCTTTGCCCACCTGTCGCAAACAACCCCGCGACAAATCCCGCCAGCAACATACCGTTAAATGACGACACCGTTCCAAGCGCCAGCAGCGAAGCTAACATGCCGCTATAAATCAGTAGCGACATGGTTACTGGACGCAGCTTATCCATCAATGCGCCCAACATTAACGTCCCGCTCGCCGCACCCATTTGCAGTGCAAACATCACCCCTGCCGCCTGCGATGGCTGGAATCCTTGCTCCACCAAAAGCAGCGGTAGCCAGTTGATCAACATGTAGACCACCAGCAGAGTGAAGAAATAACACAACCACAGCAGCAGCGTCGCGGTTGCCGTTTCTGGCGCAAATAACGCACGCAGTGGTGGCGCAGCCTGTTTTTCGCCAGCGAAAACCGCCGACTCCGGCAGCCAGCGCATTAATAGCGGCACCAGAATCAACGGCACCACACCACCTACCCAAAACACCGTTTGCCATGCTAAGTTTGCCCCCGCGAAACCCAGTGTCGCCGCCAGCGCCGCGCCAATGGGAACACCGCAATACATCAGGCTCACTGCCGTCCCACGAAAACGTGGACCCGCGGCTTCAGACGTCAGGGCGATAAGATTCGGCAACGCCGCCCCCAGCCCGACACCGGTCATCAGCCGCGCAAAGACCAGTGAGGGGAAATCCCAGGCAATCGCCGTTGCCAGCGAGAACAAACCAAACAGCGCAACTGAGCCAATCAAAATGCGCTTGCGACCATAACGGTCCGCCAGCATTCCGCCAACCAACGCGCCGGGTAGCAAACCGAGTATTCCGGCGCTGAATATCCAGCCCATTTGCATTTTATCGAGTGCGAAAGCCTGGGCGATGCCACCCGCCGCAATGCCAGCCGCCTGAAGATCCAGCCCTTCCATCAGAGCGACCAAAAAACAAAGCCCGATAGTCAGCATCAGGCGGGATGAAGATGATGAAGGGGTACGAGTCGACATAAGATGAACCTCGTTGCGAGTGCAGGTGAATCGCGACTGATACATTGCCAGCCGCGTAATCAGAACTATTTAATGACTGCCTACGGGCGAAATGTAGGCCGGATAAGGCGTTCACGCCGCATCCGGCAGTCGTGTGCAGATGCCTGATGCGACGCTTGCGCGTCTTATCAGGCCTACAAATTCCCGCGCCATCCGTAGGCCGGATAAGGCGTTTACGCCGCATCCGGCAGTCGTGCGCAGATGCCTGATGCGACGCTAACGCGTCTTATCAGGCCTACAAATTCCCGCGCCATCCGTAGGCCGGACAAGACGTTTACCGCATCCGGCAGTCGGGTGCAGATGCCTGATGCGACGCTAACGCGTCTTATCAGGCCTACAAATTCTCACGCCACCCGTAGGCCGGATAAGGTGTTTACGCCGCATCCGGCAGTCGTGCTGGGATGGGCATACAAAATGCACGTTCTCGGCAGTCATCATTATTTGTTGTTGCGCAGATCCAGCGCCACGTCGACGATCATATCCTCCTGACCGCCAACCATTCGGCGTTTGCCCAGCTCAACGAGAATATCCACCGCGCTTAAGCCATAACGCGCCGCCGCCGTTTCACAGTGACGCAGGAAGCTGGAGTAAACACCAGCGTATCCCAGCGCCAGCGTTTCGCGATCGACTCGTACCGGACGATCCTGCAACGGACGCACCAGGTCGTCAGCGGCATCCATTAACGCATAGAGATCGGTCCCATGCTGCCAGCCCAGTTTATCCGCGGCGGCAATAAACACTTCCAGCGGCGCGTTACCTGCGCCCGCGCCCATTCCCGCGAGACTGGCGTCGATTCGGTCACAGCCCTCTTCCACCGCCGCGATAGAGTTCGCCACGCCAAGACTCAGGTTATGGTGAGCGTGCATGCCGGTTTGCGTTTCTGGTTTCAGCACTGCTTTCAGGGCGCGGAAACGGTCACGGATATCGCTCATGTTCATCGCACCGCCAGAATCCACCACATAAATGCAGGTCGCACCGTAGCCTTCCATCAGCTTTGCCTGCTTGGCGAGATTCTCCGGCGTGGTCATATGGCTCATCATCAGAAAACCAACGGTGTCCATTCCGAGCTCGCGGGCATACTGAATATGCTGGGCGGAAACATCAGCTTCGGTACAGTGCGTTGCCACACGAACCACCCGCGCGCCAGCCTGCCAGGCATTTTTCAGATCGTGAATAGTGCCGATTCCTGGCAGCAACAACGTCGCGATTTTGGCGTGCTTCACCACATCCGCCGCCGCTTCAATCCATTCAAGGTCGCTATGTGCGCCGAAACCATAGTTAAAGCTGGAACCCTGCAAACCGTCGCCATGGGCCACTTCAATCGAATCCACGCGGGCATCGTCCAGTGCTTTGGCAATCTGGCGAACGTTTTCCAGCGAATACTGATGACGAATGGCGTGCATACCGTCACGCAACGTGACGTCCGAGATATAAAGTTTTTTACCGTTCATGCCGCTTCTCCTGCCTTGCGCGCCAGTGACTGGGCCATTTTTTCCGCTGTCGCCAGCGCACTGGAAGTCATAATGTCGAGGTTGCCCGCATAGGCAGGCAGATAATGCGCTGCGCCTTCGACTTCCAGCCAGACCGCTGTTTTCAGTCCGGAGAATTGCCCCACGCCCGGTAAATTGACCGGTTTATCCTGCGGGATAACTTCAAACTGCACGCGCTGTTTCAGGCGATATCCCGGTACGTAAGCCTGCACCGCCTCAGCCATTTCATTGATTGAGGCTTCGATATCATCTTGTGAAGCTTCGTCGCTCAATACATACACCGTGTCACGCATCATCAACGGTGGCTCTGCTGGGTTAAGCACGATAATTGCCTTCCCTTTTGCCGCGCCGCCCACCACTTCAATGGCTCGGGAAGTGGTTTCCGTAAATTCATCGATATTGGCACGCGTGCCAGGTCCGGCAGATTTACTGGCGATAGAAGCGATAATTTCGGCGTAATGAACACGCACCACGCGTGAAACTGCCGCCACCATTGGAATGGTGGCCTGGCCGCCGCAGGTGACCATGTTGACGTTCAGTTGATCGACGTTCTCCTCGAGGTTAACCACCGGCACGCAGTAAGGGCCGATGGCAGCAGGCGTCAGGTCAATTAAGCGAATATCCGGTTTCGCTTCGCGCAAAGCGGCATCGTTTTTCACATGAGCACCGGCGCTAGTCGCATCAAATACAATGTCGATATCAGCAAATTCAGGCATGTTCATCAGCCCGATCACCCCTTCATGGGTGGTGGCGACGCCCATACGTCTGGCACGCGCCAGACCGTCGGACTGAGGATCAATGCCGACCATCACCGCCATCTCCAGATGCTGACCGTGACGCAAAATTTTAATCATCAGATCGGTGCCAATGTTGCCAGAACCGATAATGGCGACTTTACGCTTACTCATGACAGACTTCCTTTTGGGGCTGCGCTTGAAAATGTCGCAGCAACTGAACCTATGCCTTCAATATGGGCTTCAAAACGATCGCCCGCATTCACTGCCACCATCGGACCTAATGCCCCGGTAAGAATGATATCTCCGGCGCGCAGCGGTTCACCCAGACTGGCCATTTTGCGTGCCAGCCAGACGGCGGCATTAAGCGGATGTCCCAGGCATTCGCTGCCGCGCCCGCTGGAAACCTCTTCGTTATTACGCGTCATCTTCATGGCGCAGTTTTTCAGGTCTAACCCCGCCGGACGTTGCGCCGGACCGCCGATGACATACACCCCGCAGGAAGCGTTATCTGCCACGGTATCGACAAACTGAATCGACCAGTCGCGAATGCGGCTCCCCACCACCTCCAGCGCCGGAAGTACCCATTCAATGGCGTTATACAATTCGTCGAAGGTGATATCAGTTGCGGGTAAATCGCGGTTCAACACCAGTGCGATCTCCGCTTCAATGCGGGGTTGCAGAACACGGGAAAAAGGAATGGTTTCGTTATCGCCATAACACATGTCGGCAAATAAAGTCCCGAAATCCGGTTGATCAACGCCCAGTTGTTGCTGCACTTTCGGATGTGTCAGGCCCACTTTACGCCCCACCACGCGACGCCCCTGCGCAACGTCATATTGCACATTTATGTGCTGAATGGCGTAGGCCGCTTCAGCGTTATCGGTACCAATCAGATCGCGCAGCGGCGCAATCGCTTCGCCCTGCTCTGCGGCGCGGCGTAAATCCGCCGCCAGTTGCTCAAGAGTATGCTTCGTCATGACCGTTCCTTAAGCACGTGCGAGGAAATTCAGCACCAGTTGATTGAAAGCGTCGGCATGTTCCCACTGCGCCCAGTGACCACAGTCGCGGAAGATATGCAGTTCAGAACCGGCAATGCCGGACAGCAGACGCAGACCCGCATCCATCGGCACAAAGCGGTCGTTGCGCCCCCAGACAATCAGGGTTTGCGCTTTGATTTCCGCCAGACGTGGGCCAAAATCCGGGAACTGTTTCGGATTAGCTTCCAGGCTCTTAACGAAATTTTCCAGGTGATCGCGGCGCGACAGCATATTATTCAGGCGCGCTTCAAACAGGGCGTCGGTCAAATCGCTGGTATCAAAAACGAAGATATCCATCATCAGCTTCAGGTTTTCGATAGTCGGCTGACGATAAAGCTGATTCAGTCGCTTAATACCTTCGGTTGGCATCGGCGTAAACAAACTCATGCCGCCCGTACCGCCGCCCATCAGCACCAGTTTGCCGACGCGCTCCGGCCAGTTAAGGGTGAACGCCACAGAACTATGGCCACCCATCGAGTTGCCCAGCAGGTGGATTTTGGCGATATCCAGTTGATCCACCACGCTTTTCAGGATTCGTGCATTAAGATCCGATCGCGAACCACTATTAACGATCGAATCGCTCTTGCCCCAACCCGGACAATCCAGCAGGATCACCCGATAGCCCGCCTCTACCAGCGGATCGATATTGCGGCTGAAGTTCGCCCAGCCAGTAGCACCCGGGCCGGAACCATGCAGCAGGACAACGGTTTCGTCGCCTTGTCCGCAGTCATTAAAATGGATGCGCAGCGTTTTACCCGCTTCTTCTACATTCAGAAAACGGCTGGTGGCAGCTTCGGTTTGTGGCTGATAACTCATCATCTTCTCCTGCATATTCAGTTCTCTGTTCTGGCGCTTAACGAGCCAAATCCGGCAATCCACTCCGGGATTGGGCGGTAATAACGCCCTTCGCTACGCCAGTTGCCAAACGCAGAAATAGCGGCAAAAGCGGCGACCCAGGTTTTGATTTCATGTGTCGACTTTCCGGCAATGGCGGAAAGCTCTTCGTTACTGACGGCATCCAGTTCCTGTATGCGTCCCTGCTCCAGCAAAGTCATGAACTGGTTATCCCAAATCGGGTTGAGCGGATGCAGAGTTCTCTGATCCTCAACAAACTTCTCAGCGGCGCTAATCACCCTTTGCTGACGCAATTCGCGCTCACTGGCGGGTAAATCTTTCCCGCTCCCCAACAGACGGTCGCGCATATGGGCATCGGCTTTCGCCAGTTCGGGCACCGGCGGCTGATGGGAAAGCCCACCGGAACCCAGGAACAGCACGCGTTTATTGAGAGTGCTGGTGAAACGTCCAATGGCTTCACCCAACATGCGGGTACGCTGGAAACCGGGCAGCGGCGTGGCGACACCGTTGATGAACACAGGCAGAACTGGCACCTTATCCAGCCCACCGAGCAGGAACTCCAGCGGCTGGGCGAACCCGTGGTCCACCTGCATACAGTAAGAAACGGCAAGATCGATCCCGCTCTTCATGACGGCATGCGCACAGGCCTCCGCCAACTCCACAGGCACTGGCAGCTCTCCTGCCGCACTACCGAAATCACCAATTGCCGTCGCTCCAACGCCTAAACAGAACGGTGGCATCACGTCATAGAAAAAGCCGTTGTAGTGATCTGGCGCAAACAGCACCACCAGTTCAGGGGAGAAAGCCGCAATACGCTCGCGGGCGCTGGCAATCACGCCATCGACCTCATCGAGCACCTCTTGCGCCGGGTCGACATACCCCACCAGCGGCGAGTGGGAAAGACAGTGAAGATAAGCGTGCATATCAGGCTACCTTTTCGACAGAAACGTCGGCATCAGGGCGGGTCAGCGTCATCACCGACGCCAGTTTATTCAGGGTCTTGCCCAGGGTTTGCGGAATGGCGGTGGCGGCAACAAAGCGATCCGGGCGCATCACCACCAGCGAAGCATTGTGTTGCGCGAACCAGCTACGCAGGCGACCTTGCGTATCCCCCACGCGTAGTACGCCGTCGTGGTTATCCTGTGCGGTATGAATTTGCACTTCCGGCACCACCTGAATGAAGCGTGTGCCCAACGCGCGCCACTGCTGGATTTGCTCGTCGCTCATCCCCCACAGTGGATTGCATCCCCAGCCAATTACCGCGAAGTTCGCGCCGATCGCGTTATCGAGCAGCGTCACGTCGCCGTTTTCCAGCGTGACTTTCGGCTGAATAAACATCTTGCCGACCGGAGAGTGCTTCGCTTCGCCCTCACGCACCAGCGCACCGCCGTAATATTGCGGCATCGGCTTGAAGCGCATTTCGAGGAAGTAGCGTTTTACTGGCGGCAGATAATTCAGCAGCCAGGAAACGCCGTCACGTAACGTACCCTGCCAGCGTTTCGGCGGAGCCAGCACGTTGCCCGCCGTCACGGACAGGTCAATCATCGCTTTGGCGTGATCGCGACGTTCTTGTTGATAGGTATCGAGCAGCGCATCGCGGGCTTTCCCCTGGATAACCAACGCCAGTTTCCATGCGAGGTTAAAGGCGTCGCGCATGCCACTGTTATAGCCCTGCCCCTGCCATACCGGCATGATGTGCGCGGCATCGCCCGCCAGCAGTACGCGATCAATACGGAAACGTTGCGCCAGTCGCGCGTTGTGGGTGTAGACACGCTGGCGAATCAATTCAACATTGTCCGGATTAGGCAGCACTTTGCTTAACAGCTTGCGCATATTTTGCGGCTCACGCAGCTGTTCTTCGGTTTCTCCCGGCATCACCATAAATTCAAAGCGACGTACCGCATGAGGCAGCGCGGCAGAAACATACGGGCGCACCGGATCGCAACACAAATAGATATGCGGCGTACTTAACGGATCGTTGGCGATATCTACCACAATCCACTGATTTGGTGCAGTTTTACCTTCAAACGGCACATTCAGGGTGCGACGGACAAAACTTGCCCCACCATCACAGGCCACCAGCCACTGGGCTTTGACTATTTCCCGCTGCCCTTCTGCCGTTTTCAGGTGCAAGGTCACTTCGTCATCTTGCTGACTGAAGGCCTCCAGCTCGCGGGAAAACAAGCAGCGCACATTCGGAAAACGCGACACCCCTTCCAGCATCACCGCATCGACCTGCGGCTGAATAAAGGCGTTACGGCGCGGCCAGCCAAATTCATCGGTCATTGGCTGAATATCAGCAAAACAGCGGCCCTTCGGGGTGAGAAAACGCATCGCGTGCCACGGTGTAGTGTGCGGCAGAACATTATCGACCAGGCCAACCGACTGCATGGTGCGCAGCGCCTCGTCATCAATACCAATCGCACGCGGGTAGTCGATCAACTTATCGAGTTTCTCCACCACCAGCACGTCAATGCCCATCTGGCCGAGATAGTTCGCCATCATCAGCCCGACCGGACCGGCACCAGCGATCGCCACCTGAACGCTATGGTTAACAGCAGGCTGGATGTCAGGGTGTTGTATTGCCATTTCAGTACCTCACGACTCGGACAAAATGCCGTTGCGCGCACAGTACGGCGCAACTTATTTTGTTAAAAACATGTAAATGATTTTTTATTGTGCGCTCAGTATAGGAAGGGTGTTTTCGGCTACAATCAAAACATGCCCGAATGTGCACCAGGTGCACAACGTTGTTTTAACTATAGAAATGTCAATTAATATGCAGAACAATGAGCAGACGGAATACAAAACCGTGCGCGGCTTAACCCGCGGTCTAATGTTATTAAATATGTTAAATAAACTTGACGGCGGTGCCAGCGTCGGGCTGCTGGCGGAACTCAGCGGCCTGCATCGCACCACTGTGCGGCGACTGCTGGAGACGCTGCAGGAAGAGGGATATGTCCGGCGTAGTCCCTCCGATGATAGTTTTCGTCTGACCATCAAAGTGCGGCAATTAAGCGAAGGATTTCGTGACGAACAGTGGATTTCTGCACTGGCGGCCCCACTGCTGGGCGATCTGTTGCGCGAAGTGGTATGGCCGACAGATGTGTCCACGCTGGATGTTGATGCAATGGTGGTACGCGAAACCACCCACCGTTTCAGCCGCTTATCCTTTCACCGGGCAATGGTCGGGCGACGTTTGCCGCTTCTGAAAACCGCCTCGGGCCTGACCTGGCTGGCCTTTTGCCCGGAACAAGAACGCAAGGAATTAATCGAAATGTTAGCCTCCCGCCCCGGTGATGACTATCAACTGGCACGAGAACCGTTAAAGCTGCAAGCCATTCTGGCGCGCGCGCGCAAAGAGGGTTACGGACAGAACTACCGCGGCTGGGATCAGGAGGAGAAGATCGCCTCTATCGCCGTACCGCTGCGCAGTGAACAACGGGTGATTGGCTGTTTGAATCTGGTGTATATGGCGAGCGCAATGACCATCGAACAGGCAGCGGAAAAGCATCTTCCGGCACTACAACGGGTAGCAAAACAGATCGAAGAAGGGGTTGAATCGCAGGCTATTCTGGTGGCCGGACGGCGAAGCGGCGTGCATTTACGCTAGTTACGCCAATGTGTAATTTGGCCCATTCTCATCGTTATTCGCCCATTTGCCCACATGCACAGTACGGGCTGCACGCTACGCTAATGACATCAATACTGTGATGTGGAGCAAATCATGAAAATTACGCAAATTCGTAATGCCACCCAAATTATCCAATACGCTGGCAAAACATTTCTTATCGACCCGTTACTCGCGCCTAAAGGAAGTTATCCGGGTTTTGCCGGAACGGCACGCGCAGAAATCCGCAATCCAACGGTAGAATTACCGTGCGATTTAACAACGTTACTCAACGTTGACGCCCTAATCGTGACTCATTTACATGAAGATCACTGGGACGAAACAGCCTCCCGCGTCGTCCCTAAAGATAAACTGATTTATGTGCAAAATGAGCAAGATGCTGAATCACTGCATAAACAAGGATTTACACATCTTACCGTACTTACCGATGAGACTAAATTTGGCGATATTACTCTGCATAAAACGACAGGGCAGCACGGCTCCGATCGCACCTATGCCGACCCGGCGATGGCGAAGCGTTTAGGCGCAGCCTGCGGCGTTGTTTTCCAGCACCCGACAGAGAAAACGCTCTATCTGGCTGGCGATACCCTCTGGCGTGACGACGTCGAGGTTACAATGCTAACTTTCCAACCAGAAGTGGTTGTGTTGAATGCCGGATTTGCGCATGTTCTGGGGCATGGCGCGATAATTATGGGAGCAGAAGATATTCTCAAAACACATTTTACCCTGCCAGAAGCGCAAATTGTCGCGACACATATGGAGGCCGTAAACCACTGTTTGCTGACGCGTGATGCGCTCAAGGAATACGCCAGAGATAATCAAATTATCGAATTTGTGAACGTACCAGAAGATGGTGAAACGTTGACATTCTAATTCGGAGAAAAAGAGTGTTATGCGCCCGCTAACTGTTGCCATTATCGCCGTTGCCGGTTTTAGTCCTTTTCACCTTTCCGTACCGTTTATCGTATTTAGCGAAAAAATGGCGGAGAAAAAACACTTTCACGTAATTATCTGCGCTGAAAAGCCGGGAAACGTGGACTCTGCCGATGGGTTTTCCGTAACCGCCACCCATGACTATACCGCAGTCATCCAGGCGGATATTGTGATAATTCCTTACTGGGGAACAATTACACAAAAACCGCCACAAAAACTGCTGGAAGCCTTAACGACCGCACGGGATAACGGCGCACAGATTGTCGGGCTTTGCCTGGGCACGTTTGTGCTCGGCTATGCAGGTTTACTGAAAAATAAGCGTGCCGCCACACACTGGGAGTTCGAGCGTGAATTTCAGGCACGTTTTCCACAAACACATCTGGATATTAACGCGTTGTACGTAGACGATGACGGCATTATTACCTCTGCCGGTACTGCCGCGGCGCTGGATTGATGTTTGTATATTGTTCGGCAACATTTTGGCAGCGACTATGCTAACCATATTGCCCGACGGATGGTCGTACCGCCATATCGCACCGGCGGTCAGGCGCAGTTTATTGAGCAACCAGTGCCGAAAAATACCCATGATGAACGCATTAATCTCCTGCTGGATTACCTGCGGCAAAACATTGCGCAACAGCATGATCTCGACTCGCTGGCGCAGCGAGTAATGATGAGTCGCCGCACATTAACTCGCCATTTTATGAAAGCGACCGGTTCGAGTATCGCCGAATGGCTTATTACTGAACGCTTACGCCGTAGCCAGGAACTGTTGGGATCCAGTCAATTGCCCGTTGAGCGGATAGCAGCTGAGGTGGGTTTTCTCTCACCTGTGACCTGGCGTCAGCATTTTAAATCTCACTTCGGCGTCAGCCCCGCCGAATGGCGCAAAACCTTTCGCGGTATGGCATGATAGCGCCCGGAAGAGAGTCAATTCAGGGTGGTGAATGTGAAACCAGTAACGCTATACGATGTCGCAGAGTATGCCGGTGTCTCTTATCAGACCGTTTCCCGCGTGGTGAATCAGGCCAGCCACGTTTCTGCGAAAACGCGGGAAAAAGTGGAAGCGGCGATGGCGGAGCTGAATTACATTCCCAACCGCGTGGCACAACAACTGGCGGGGAAACAGTCGTTGCTGATTGGCGTTGCCACCTCCAGTCTGGCCCTGCACGCGCCGTCGCAAATTGTCGCGGCGATTAAATCTCGCGCCGATCAACTGGGTGCCAGCGTGGTGGTGTCGATGGTAGAACGAAGCGGCGTCGAAGCCTGTAAAGCGGCGGTGCACAATCTTCTCGCGCAACGCGTCAGTGGGCTGATCATTAACTATCCGCTGGATGACCAGGATGCCATTGCTGTGGAAGCTGCCTGCGCTAATGTTCCGGCGTTATTTCTTGATGTCTCTGACCAGACTCCCGTCAACAGTATTATTTTCTCCCATGAAGACGGTACGCGACTTGGCGTGGAGCATCTGGTCGCATTGGGTCACCAGCAAATCGCGCTGTTAGCGGGCCCATTAAGTTCTGTCTCGGCGCGTCTGCGTCTGGCGGGCTGGCATAAATATCTCACTCGCAATCAAATTCAGCCGATAGCGGAACGGGAGGGCGACTGGAGTGCCATGTCCGGTTTTCAACAAACCATGCAAATGCTAAATGAGGGCATCGTTCCCACTGCGATGCTGGTTGCCAACGATCAGATGGCGCTGGGCGCAATGCGCGCCATTACCGAGTCCGGGCTGCGCGTTGGTGCGGATATCTCGGTAGTGGGATACGACGATACCGAAGACAGCTCGTGTTATATCCCGCCGTTAACCACCATCAAACAGGATTTTCGCCTGCTGGGGCAAACCAGCGTGGACCGCTTGCTGCAACTCTCTCAGGGCCAGGCGGTGAAGGGCAATCAGCTTTTGCCCGTCTCACTGGTGAAAAGAAAAACCACCCTTCCGCCCAATACGCAAACCGCTTCTCCCCGCGCGTTGGCAGATTCTTTAATGCAGCTGGCGCGACAAATTTCCCGACTCGAAAGCGGGCAGTGAGCGCAACACAATTAATGTGAGTCAGCTCACTCATTAGGCAAGCCAGGCTTTACACTTTATGCGTCCGGCTCGTATGTTGTGTGAAATTGTGAGCGGATAACAATTTCACACAGGATACAGCTATGACCATGATTACGGATTCACTGGCCGTCGTATTACAACGTCGTGACTGGGAAAACCCTGGCGTTACCCAACTTAATCGCCTTGCAGCACATCCCCCTTTCGCCAGCTGGCGTAATAGCGAAGAGGCCCGCACCAATCGCCCTTCCCAACAGTTGCGCAGCCTGAATGGTGAGTGGCAATTTGTCTGGTTTCCGGCACCAGAAGCGGTTCCGGAAAGCTGGCTGGAGTGCGATCTTCCTGTCGCCGATACTGTCGTTGTCCCCTCAAACTGGCAGATGCACGGTTACGACGCGCCCATCTACACCAACGTGACCTATCCCATTACGGTCAATCCGCCATTTGTTCCCACGGAGAATCCGACGGGTTGTTACTCGCTCACATTTAATGTTGATGAAAGCTGGCTACAGGAAGGCCAGACGCGAATTATTTTTGATGGCGTTAACTCGGCGTTTCATCTGTGGTGCAACGGGCGCTGGGTCGGTTACGGCCAGGACAGTCGTTTGCCGTCTGAATTTGACCTGAGCGCATTTTTACGCGCCGGAGAAAACCGCCTCGCGGTGATGGTGCTGCGCTGGAGTGACGGCAGTTATCTGGAAGATCAGGATATGTGGCGGATGAGCGGCATTTTCCGTGACGTCTCGTTGCTGCACAAACCGACCACACAAATCAGCGATTTCCATGTTGCCACTCGCTTTAATGATGATTTTAGCCGCGCGGTACTGGAGGCAGAAGTTCAGATGTACGGCGAGCTGCGCGATGAGCTGCGGGTGACGGTTTCTTTGTGGCAGGGTGAAACGCAGGTCGCCAGCGGCACCGCGCCCTTCGGCGGTGAAATTATCGATGAGCGTGGCGGTTATGCCGATCGCGTCACACTAGGTCTGAACGTCGAAAACCCGAAACTGTGGAGCGCCGAAATCCCGAATATCTATCGTGCGGTGGTTGAACTGCACACCGCCGACGGCACGCTGATTGAAGCAGAAGCCTGCGATGTCGGTTTCCGCGAGGTACGGATTGAAAATGGCCTGCTGCTGCTGAACGGCAAGCCGTTGCTGATTCGCGGCGTTAACCGTCACGAGCATCATCCTCTGCATGGTCAGGTCATGGATGAGCAGACGATGGTGCAGGATATCCTGCTGATGAAGCAGAACAACTTTAACGCCGTGCGCTGTTCGCATTATCCGAACCATCCGCTGTGGTACACCCTGTGCGACCGCTACGGCCTGTAT
The DNA here is from genome assembly GCF_036662595.1 of Escherichia sp. Lx600-2. Lineage (NCBI taxonomy): Bacteria > Pseudomonadati > Pseudomonadota > Gammaproteobacteria > Enterobacterales > Enterobacteriaceae > Escherichia > Escherichia sp. Lx600-2. The sequence continues at coordinate 40,151 of NZ_JAYQWM010000024.1, forward strand.
GTGGTGGATGAAGCCAACATTGAAACCCACGGCATGGTGCCAATGAATCGTCTGACCGATGATCCGCGCTGGCTACCCGCGATGAGCGAACGCGTAACGCGAATGGTGCAGCGCGATCGTAATCACCCGAGTGTGATCATCTGGTCGCTGGGAAATGAGTCAGGCCACGGCGCTAATCACGACGCACTCTATCGCTGGATTAAATCTGTCGATCCTTCCCGCCCGGTGCAGTATGAAGGCGGCGGAGCCGACACCTCCGCAACCGATATTATTTGCCCGATGTACGCGCGCGTGGATGAAGACCAGCTCTTCCCGGCTGTGCCGAAATGGTCCATCAAAAAATGGCTTTCGTTGCCTGGAGAGACGCGCCCGCTGATCCTTTGCGAATACGCCCACGCGATGAGTAACAGTCTTGGCGGCTTCGCTAAATACTGGCAGGCGTTTCGTCAGTACCCCCGTTTACAGGGCGGCTTCGTCTGGGACTGGGTGGATCAGTCGCTGATTAAATATGATGAAAATGGCAATCCGTGGTCGGCTTACGGCGGTGATTTTGGCGATACGCCGAACGATCGCCAGTTCTGTATGAACGGTCTGGTCTTTGCCGACCGCACGCCGCATCCGGCGCTGACGGAAGCAAAACACCAGCAGCAGTTTTTCCAGTTCTGTTTATCCGGGCGAACCATCGAAGTGACCAGCGAATACCTGTTCCGTCATAGCGATAACGAGCTCCTGCACTGGACGGTGGCACTAGATGGCAAGCCGCTGGCAAGCGGTGAAGTACCTATGAATGTCGCTCCACAAGGTAAACAGGTAATTGAATTGCCTGAACTACCGCGACTGGAGAGCACCGGGCAACTCTGGCTAACGGTACACGTAGTGCAACCGAACGCGACCGCATGGTCAGAAGCCGGACACATCAGCGCCTGGCAGCAGTGGCGTCTGGCGGAAAACCTCAGCGTGACACTCCCCTCCGCGCCCCACGCCATCCCGCAACTGACCACCAGCGAAACGGATTTTTGCATCGAGCTGGATAATAAGCGTTGGCAATTTAACCGCCAGTCAGGCTTTCTTTCACAGATGTGGATTGGCGATAAAAAACAACTGCTGACGCCGCTGCGCGATCAGTTCACCCGCGCACCGCTGGATAACGACATTGGCGTAAGTGAAGCGACCCGCATTGACCCTAACGCCTGGGTCGAACGCTGGAAGGCGGCGGGCCATTACCAGGCCGAAGCGGCGTTGTTGCAGTGCACGGCAGATACACTTGCCGACGCGGTGCTGATTACCACTGTCCACGCATGGCAGCATCAGGGAAAAACCTTATTTATTAGCCGGAAAACCTACCGGATTGATGGTAGTGGTCAAATGGCGATTACCGTTGATGTTGAAGTAGCGAGCGATACACCGCATCCGGCACGGATTGGCCTGACCTGCCAGCTGGCGCAGGTAGCAGAGCGGGTAAACTGGCTCGGATTAGGGCCGCAAGAAAACTATCCCGACCGCCTTACTGCCGCCTGTTTTGACCGCTGGGATCTGCCATTGTCAGACATGTATACCCCGTACGTCTTCCCGAGCGAAAACGGTCTGCGCTGCGGGACGCGCGAATTGAATTATGGCCCACACCAGTGGCGCGGCGACTTCCAGTTCAACATCAGCCGCTACAGCCAACAACAACTGATGGAAACCAGCCATCGCCATCTGCTGCACGCGGAAGAAGGCACATGGCTGAATATCGACGGTTTCCATATGGGGATTGGTGGCGACGACTCCTGGAGCCCGTCAGTGTCGGCGGAATTCCAGCTGAGCGCCGGTCGCTACCATTACCAGTTGGTCTGGTGTCAAAAATAATAATAACCGGGCAGGCCATGTCTGCCCGTATTTCGCGTAAGGAAATCCATTATGTACTATTTAAAAAACACAAACTTTTGGATGTTCGGTTTATTCTTTTTCTTTTACTTTTTTATCATGGGAGCCTACTTCCCGTTTTTCCCGATTTGGCTACATGACATCAACCATATCAGCAAAAGTGATACGGGTATTATTTTTGCCGCTATTTCTCTGTTCTCGCTATTATTCCAACCGCTGTTTGGTCTGCTTTCTGACAAACTCGGGCTGCGCAAATACCTGCTGTGGATTATTACCGGCATGTTAGTGATGTTTGCGCCGTTCTTTATTTTTATCTTCGGGCCACTGTTACAATACAACATTTTAGTAGGATCGATTGTTGGTGGTATTTATCTTGGCTTTTGTTTTAACGCCGGTGCGCCCGCAGTAGAGGCATTTATCGAGAAAGTCAGCCGTCGCAGTAATTTCGAATTTGGTCGCGCGCGGATGTTTGGCTGTGTTGGCTGGGCGCTGTGTGCCTCAATTGTCGGCATCATGTTCACCATCAATAATCAGTTCGTTTTCTGGCTGGGTTCTGGCTGTGCACTCATCCTCGCCATTTTACTCTTTTTCGCCAAAACGGATGCGCCCTCTTCCGCCACGGTTGCCAATGCGGTAGGTGCCAACCATTCGGCATTTAGCCTTAAACTGGCGCTGGAACTGTTCAGACAGCCAAAACTGTGGTTTTTGTCACTGTATGTTATTGGCGTTTCCTGCACCTACGATGTTTTTGACCAACAGTTTGCTAATTTCTTTACTTCTTTCTTTGCCACCGGTGAACAGGGGACGCGGGTATTTGGCTACGTAACGACAATGGGCGAATTACTTAACGCCTCAATTATGTTCTTTGCGCCACTGATCATTAATCGCATCGGTGGGAAAAACGCCCTGCTGCTGGCTGGCACTATTATGTCTGTACGTATTATTGGCTCATCGTTCGCCACCTCAGCGCTGGAAGTGGTTATTCTGAAAACGCTGCATATGTTTGAAGTACCGTTCCTGCTGGTGGGCTGCTTTAAATATATTACCAGCCAGTTTGAAGTGCGTTTTTCAGCGACGATTTATCTGGTCTGTTTCTGCTTCTTTAAGCAACTGGCGATGATTTTTATGTCTGTACTGGCGGGCAATATGTATGAAAGCATCGGTTTCCAGGGCGCTTATCTGGTGCTGGGTCTGGTGGCGCTGGGCTTCACCTTAATTTCCGTGTTCACGCTTAGCGGCCCCGGCCCGCTTTCCCTGCTGCGTCGTCAGGTGAATGAAGTCGCTTAAGCAATTAATGTCGGATGCGGCGCGAGCGCCTTATCCGACCAACATATCATAACGGAATGATCGCAATGAACATGCCAATGACCGAAAGAATAAAAGCAGGCAAGCTATTTACCGATATGTGCGAAGGCTTACCGGAAAAAAGACTTCGTGGGAAAACGTTAATGTATGAGTTTAATCACTCGCATCCATCAGAAGTTGAAAAAAGAGAAAGCCTGATTAAAGAAATGTTTGCCACGGTAGGGGAAAACGCCTGGGTAGAACCACCCATCTATTTCTCTTACGGTTCCAACATCCATATAGGCCGCAATTTTTATGCAAATTTCAATTTAACCATTGTAGACGACTACACGGTAACGATCGGTGATAACGTATTGATTGCACCCAATGTTACTCTTTCCGTTACGGGACACCCTGTACACCATGAATTGAGAAAAAACGGTGAGATGTACTCTTTTCCGATAACGATTGGCAATAACGTCTGGATCGGAAGTCATGTGGTCATTAATCCAGGCGTCACCATCGGGGATAATTCTGTTATTGGCGCGGGTAGTGTCGTCATAAAAGACATTCCACCAAACGTCGTGGCTGCTGGCGTTCCTTGCCGGGTTATTCGCGAAATAAACGACCGGGATAAGCAATATTATTTCAGAGATTACAAAGTTGAATCGTCAGTTTAAATTATAAAAATTGCCTGATACGCTTCGCTTATCAGGCCTACAAATTCAGTGATCTACGTAGGCCGCATCCGGCATGAACAAAGCGCAGGAACAAGCGTCGCATCATGCCTCTTTGACCCACAGCTGCGGAAAACGTGCTGGTGCAAAACGCAGGGTTATGATCATCAGCCCAACGACGCACAGCGCATGAAACGTCCAGTCCATCAGGTAATTGCCGCTGATACTACGCAGCACGCCAGAAAACCACGGGGCAAGCCCGGCGATGATAAAACCGATCCCCTGCATAAACGCCACCAGCTTGCCAGCAATAGCCGGTTGCACAGAGTGATCGAGAGCCAGCAGCAAACAGAGCGGAAATGCGCCGCCCAGACCTAAACCACACACCATTGCCCAGAAAACCGGCAATTGCAGCGGCAACCAGATAAAGCCGCAGAACCCCACCAGTTGTAACACCAGCGCCAGCATTAACAGTTTGCGCCGATCCTGATGGCGAGCCATAGCAGGCATCAGCAAAGCTCCTGCGGCTTGCCCAAGCGTCATCAATGCCAGCAAGGAACCGCTGTACTGCGCGCTGGCACCAATCTCAATATAGAAAGCGGGTAACCAGGCAATCAGGCTAGCGTAACCACCGTTAATCAGACCGAAGTAAACACCCAGCGTCCACGCGCGAGGAGTGAAAACCACGCGAACCGGAGTGGTTGTTGTCTTGTGGGAAGTGGCGACCTCGCGGGTGCTTTGCCACCACCAGGCAAAGAGCGCAACAACGGCAGGCAGCGCCCACCAGGCGAGTGTTTGATACCAGGTTTCGCTATGTTGAACTAACCAGGGCGTCAGGGCGGCACCAAGTCCACCGCCGCCCATCAGAGCCGCGGACCACAGCCCCATCACCAGTGGCGTGCGCTGCTGAAACCGCCGTTTAATCACCGAAGGCATCACCGCCTGAATGATGCCGATCCCCACCCCACCAAGCAGTGCGCTGCTAAGCAGCAGCGCACTTTGGGGGTAAAGCTCACGCATCAATGCACCGACGGCAATCAGTAACAAACTGATGGCGACGCTGCGACGTTCGCTGACATGCTGATGAAGCCAGCTTCCGGCCAGCGCCAGCCCGCCCATGGTGACCACCGGCAGAGCGGTCAACAGGGCAGCCACGCTAAAGCTCATTCCGCTTGCCTGGCGCAATTGCGGTAGCAGTGGCCCGACGGAGGTGAGCAGTGGTCGCATATTAAGACCAATCAGCACCAGAACCAGCAGCATCGTGAACGTCTTTTGATGGTTGCGCATGGCTGTCAGAACGGTTTGGTCGGCAGATATTTACCATCTAAGGTGATGACCGCACGTTCGCCACCTTCCGGATCCGCCACTTTCTTAACGTCGAGTTTGAAGTTAATCGCGCTGATAATGCCATCGCCAAACTTCTCATGAACCAACGCTTTCAGGGTTGTGCCGTACACCTGCAACATTTCATAGAAACGATACATCGTTGGGTCGGTTGGAATACGGTCATCAATGCAGCCACGCAGTGGGATCATCTGTAACAGTAGAATGGCGTCTTCGTCGAGATCCAGCTTCGCCCCGACCTGGCGGGCGGCGTCGGCAGGAAGCGCCTGCTGACCCAGCAAAGCCGCGGTCACAAAGGCTTCTGCCAGCCCGGTGCCGTCGGCAATCTCGGCAAATGAGAGATCTTTTTTAGCTTTGCTGAGCAAAATGGCATCGGCAAGATCAAGACGAATATTGCGATTAATTTGCGACTGAATCATGGTGCATCTCCTGATGGTTTAAAAATAAGGTTACGCTGCGGTCGGTTGGCGTAGCGGTATGGCACAAACGCGAGGATTAGCGGCCAGTGGCACAAACTGGCGGGTTGCGCCGTCAAACGCTGCGATGCTGCCGCTTTCAATGTCGTAGACCCAGCCGTGCAGGGCGATCCGCCCCTCTTCGAGCGCCAGGCGCACCGATGGATGAGTTTGCAAATTAGCCAACTGAGCAATGACGTTTTCACGTACCATCGCCGCAGCTTTTGACGGTAAATCGGAATGCGGGCGCGCCTCATTAACGACGCGGGCTGAATCGGCATAACGCAGCCAGTGGGAGACGGCAGGCATATGGTCCATGCACTGACAGCTGGCAATGGCGGTCATCGCGCCACAGTTGGAATGACCGCAAATCACAATGTCAGATACCCGAAGCGCAGCGACGGCATACTCCACCGAAGCAGAAACGCCACCGGGTTCCGGCCCGTAGGAAGGGACGATATTGCCCGCGTTGCGAATAACGAACAGATCGCCAGGCTCACGTTGCGTCACCAGCTCAGGGACCAGACGGCTGTCGGAGCAGGAGATAAAAAGTGTGCGCGGGCTTTGCTGTGTCGCCAACTGTTTAAATAAGGCTTCCCGCTTCGGAAATGCCTCGCGCTGGAATTTAAGGAATCCATCAATAATCTCTTTCACCGTTAACCTCTGTCTGTCTCTGGAATGAGAGGCAGACTACTCGCCGATTGTCATAAGGTAAAAGTCTCATTTATGATGAGTTCTATTGGATTTACTTATAGGTTGGCGAATGCTCTCTCGACATATCAATTATTTTCTTGCCGTGGCTGAACATGGCAGCTTCACCCGTGCCGCCAGTGCGTTGCACGTCTCTCAGCCTGCGCTTTCCCAGCAGATTCGCCAGTTAGAGGAGAGTTTAGGCGTGCCGCTGTTTGACCGTAGCGGGCGAACGATTCGTCTCACTGATGCAGGAGAAGTCTGGCGACAGTACGCCAGCCGGGCGTTACAGGAACTGGGGGCGGGTAAACGGGCGATTCATGATGTTGCCGATCTGACGCGAGGATCGCTGCGTATCGCCGTCACCCCCACCTTTACGAGCTACTTTATCGGCCCCTTAATGGCGGATTTCTATGCGCGCTACCCCGGCATCACGCTCCAGCTACAGGAAATGTCGCAGGAGAAAATCGAAGATATGCTTTGCCGCGACGAGTTGGACGTTGGGATTGCCTTCGCGGCTGTGCATTCGCCGGAGCTGGAGGCAATTCCTTTACTGACAGAAAGTTTAGCGTTAGTCGTGGCGCAACATCATCCGCTGGCTGCCTGTGAACAGGTGGCGTTGAGTCGCTTGCATGATGAAAAACTGGTCCTGCTCAGCGCGGAATTTGCCACCAGAGAGCAAATTGACCACTACTGCGAGAAAGCGGGGCTGCATCCACAGGTGGTCATTGAGGCGAACTCAATTAGCGCGGTTCTGGAGCTGATTCGCCGCACTTCCCTTTCCACATTGTTACCAGCAGCGATTGCCACACAACATGACGGGCTTAAAGCTATTTCTCTTGCCCCGCCACTACTGGAGAGAACGGCGGTTTTGTTGCGGCGGAAAAATAGCTGGCAGACAGCCGCCGCGAAGGCATTTTTGCACATGGCGTTGGAGGAATGTGCGGATGTTGGCGAGAATGAATCACGGTAGCCACTGACACAATTGCCTGATGCGCTACGCTTATCAGGCCTACGAGTTCAGTGCTCTACGTAGGCCGGATAAGGCGTTCACGCCGCATCCGGCATAAACTACGCTCGCTTTGTCAACACACAGCCCAGCCGATCACCGTTTGTAATCGATGGCTTCTGGCTGCTCCAGATATACGGTGGTTTGTGCCGGTTGTGTGCTGGCAATCACCTTGCCGCCACGTACCGAATAACGTACCGGAACCTGACGGCGCAGCGCATCAAATCCATTTTCAGCCGGCAGGATAATCAGGTTGGCGCTGTTTCCGGCGGCAATGCCGTAATCCTGCAAATTCAACGTCCTGGCGCTGTGGTGGGTGATTAAATTCAGGCCATCGTTAATTTGCCCGTAGCCCATCAACTGACAAACATGCAGCCCCATATGCAGCACTTGCAGCATATTCGCCGTTCCCAGCGGATACCACGGATCGAAGACATCATCGTGACCAAAGCAGACGTTAATGCCGGACTCCAGCATCTCTTTAACGCGCGTGATGCCGCGACGTTTTGGATACGTATCGAAACGTCCTTGCAGATGAATATTGACCAGCGGGTTGGCGACAAAGTTAATACCGGACATTTTCAGCAAGCGGAACAGGCGTGAGGTATACGCCCCGTTATAGGAGTGCATTGCCGTGGTGTGGCTGGCGGTGACTCGCGCGCCCATGCCTTCATGGTGCGCCAGGGCAGCAACGGTTTCGACAAAGCGCGACTGCTCGTCATCGATCTCATCACAGTGAACGTCGATGAGACGGTCGTATTTTTGCGCCAGGGCGAAGGTTTTATGCAGCGACTCCACGCCGTATTCACGGGTAAATTCAAAATGCGGAATCGCCCCCACTACATCTGCCCCTAAGCGTAACGCCTCTTCCAGCAACGCTTCACCGTCGGGATACGACAAAATCCCTTCCTGAGGGAAGGCGACGATTTGCAGATCAATCCACGGCGCGACTTCCTGCTTCACTTCCAGCATTGCTTTCAGCGCAGTTAGCGTTGCATCCGAAACATCGACATGGGTACGCACATGCTGAATGCCGTTGGCAATCTGCCATTTCAGCGTTTGCCATGCGCGTTGTTTCACATCGTCATGGGTTAATAACGCTTTGCGCTCGGCCCAGCGTTCAATGCCTTCAAACAGCGTGCCGGACTGATTCCAGTTCGGTTGTCCGGCGGTTTGCGTGGTGTCCAGGTGAATATGTGGCTCCACAAACGGCGGTATAACTAAACCTTGTTCGGCATCCAGGCTGTTTTCAGTTATGGGCATCACGCCGGATTGCGCATCAATGGCGCTGATTTTTCCGTCCTGCAGATGAATCTGCCACAGCCCCTCTTCGCCTGGTAACCGGGCGTTAATAATTGTTTGTAAAGCGTTATTCGACACTGTTAGCCTCCACATGCGTCATTGCTGCTGTCGTTTTACGATTCAAAATCGGGTTAAGGATCAGATAGCTCAGCGCGCCACCTAATACCGCGTTGACCGGAACAATTCCCGGTAACCAGTGGCCTGCAGCAATCCCCAAGGCGACCGCCAGAATCGCCACCCAATTGACACTCATCATACGCGTGGTCGCAAAGTGCTCATAGCGGCGACGGTTCATCAGATAGTCGGCAATGATCACGCCACCCACCGGAGGAATAGCTGCCGAAAGGAAGGTCAACCAGCCGACAAAATTGTTATACAGCCATAATGCACAGACCGTACCGATAATACCGTTGATTGCCGAAAGGGTTTTGCTCGACATCCCGGTAATGTTGGCGAAACCTAAACCCGACGCATAGAGCGCGTTATCGTTGGTGGTCCAGATATTTAGCCCCAGCACCACAATCGCAGGCAACAGCAGGCCCTGAGCAATCATCACATCAGAGATATCCGCCATCCCCAGTGCCGCAGCGCCCGCTGCACCGAAAATAAACATCAACGAGTTGCCGAGGAAAAAGGCCACCATCGCCACCAGCACCGCCAGTTTGGCATTGCGACCAAACCGGACAAAGTCAGCGGTGAGCGTACCCGCACTGATAAATGACCCCACAACCAGCGCCAGCGCGACATTGAAATCTAACGGTTGTGCGGGAACGACCGCTTTTAATGCGTCCAGGCCGCCCATGCCGTTAACAGCCAGCCACACGGAATAACCACCAAGGCAGGCGATAGCCGGAACCGCAATCACCGAAAGAACCGTCAGCGCCGAAATGCCAAAGAAGACGGTGACGGTCATCAGTAAACCGGAAACGGCAATCAGCAAATTAATATCCAGCCCGGTTGCCTTGCCCACCGGAATGGCAAACATCGCCACACCGACGCCAAACCAGCCAACCTGGGTGCCGCCCAGCAGCAGTGAAGGCAGCCATGAGCCTTTAACACCAAACGAGAAGCGAGCAAGAAGATGGGTGGTCAGGCCGGTTTTTGCGCCAATGTAACCGAGAAATGAAGTGTAAATACCGAGGAGAAGATTACCGATGAGAACTGCGAGGAAGAAATCATGATAGCTAAGACCGGTTCCGAGAGTGCCGCCGGTCCACATACTGGCGGAAAAGAAGGTTAATCCCAGCATGACGAACGTCAATGCCAATACCCCTTTCCGCGCCGACTGCGGGACTGGCCCCTGGCTAAAGTTGTTATCTTGCGACACGAAATTCCCCCTTTTTGCTGTTTGAAACCCAAAAAATCCGCCGCATTCTATTCATCTGAAGATAAAAAGCAATCGTTTTCGTGGGGAAATATATTTTTTATATGAATGAGTGCAAAAAGGTGGGGGAAAAATTATCGGTGTAAAAACAGTGGGTAGGCATAATAAGACGCGGTAAGCGTCGCATCAGGCATCGGCGCATGGTGTCGGATGCGGCGCGAGCGCCTTATCCGACCTGCGGTTCAGGCCTGTAGGCATGATAAGACGCGCCTGCGTCGCATCAGGCATCTGCGCATGGTGTCGGATGCGGCGCGAACGCCTTATCCGACCTGCGGTTCAGGCCTGTAGGCATGATAAGACGCGCCTGCGTCGCATCAGGCATCGGCGCACGGTGTCGGATGCGCCGCGAGCGCCTTATCCGACCTACGGTTCAGGCCTGTAGGTATGATAAGACGCGCCTGCGTCGCATCAGGCACTGAGCACGGTGTCGGATGCGGCGCGAGCGCCTTATCCGACCTACGGTTCAGGCCTGTAGGCATGATAAGACGCATCAGCGTCGCATCAGGCATCGGCACACGGTGTCGGATGCGGCGCGAGCGCCTTATCCGACCTACGGTTCAGGCCTGTAGGCATGATAAGACGCATCAGCGTCGCATCAGGCATCGGCACACGGTGTCGGATGCGGCGCGAGCGCCTTATCCGACCTACGGTTCAGGCCTGTAGGTATGATAAGACGCGCCTGCGTCGCATCAGGCACTGAGCACGGTGTCGGATGCGGTGCGAGCGCCTTATCCGACCTACGGTTCAGGCCTGTAGGCATGATAAGACGCGTCAGCGTCGCATCAGGCATCGGCGCATGGTGTCGGATGCGCCACGCGACGCATCCGACAATACCTTACTCTTCCATCGCCTGGCGGATCTGATCCAACGACGCAGGATCATCAATGGTCGTCAGATCTCCAGGATCGCGTCCTTCGCAAATCGCCTGGATCGTACGCCGCAGCATTTTTCCGGATCGCGTTTTTGGCAATTGCGAGACAAACCAGACGTGCGCCGGGCGGCCAAAGTTGCCAATCTGGCTGTCCACCAGTGCCATAATCGCCTTCTCTTGCGAGTGCGCCACGTCTCGGTCTTCCAGACTGTCGCTCTCTTTCGGAATGACAAACGCTACCGCCACCTGCCCTTTCAGCGCATCTTTCACCCCAACCACCGCCACTTCGGCAACGCCCGGATGACTGGAGATACTCTCTTCAATCTCGCGCGTCCCCAGCCGATGCCCGGCAACGTTAATTACATCGTCAGTGCGCCCGAGAATAAAGTGATAACCGTCAGCATCGCGGATGCCCCAGTCAAAGGTGGCGTACACCGGGCGGGAAAACAGCGACCAGTACGTCTTCACAAAGCGGTCGTCGTCGCCCCAGATGGTCTGAATACACCCCGGCGGCAGCGGCCCTTCCACCACCAGCATCCCTTTCTCGTTGACGCCACACGGTTCGCCGGTGACTTCATTAAGCAACTGCACGTTATAGCCATACATCGGCACGCCGGGGCTTCCCAGACGCGTCGGCCTGTCGTCCAGACCGCGAGCAATCGCCATAATCGGCCAGCCGGATTCGGTCTGCCAGTAGTTGTCGATGACCGGCACATCCAGCGTATTGCTCACCCAACTGGCGGTCGGCTCGTCCAGCGGTTCTCCAGCCAGATAGAGCACTTCCAGCGACGAGAGATCGTGTTTGCGAATTTCAGCGGTAGGGAATTTTTTCAGCACGCGAATGGCGGTCGGCGCTGAGAACATCCGGCTAACCTGATATTTCTCGACGATTTTCCACCACACGCCGCAGTCCGGCCAGGTCGGTAATCCTTCGTAAACGATAGTCGCCATCCCCGCCAGCAGCGGCGCGTAGACGATATACGAATGCCCCACCACCCAGCCGATATCCGAAGCACAAAAGAACACACCGCCCGCTTTGCCGCCAAAAATGGTGTCCATCGAGGTCACCAGCGCCACCGCATATCCGCCGACGTCACGCTGCACGCCTTTAGGTTTGCCGGTCGTGCCGGAGGTGTAGAGAATGCAGGAGGTTTCGTTGGATTCCAGCCACGCCACCGGTACCCGCGCGCCGATGTGTTGATGGCGCAACGACGCGAAATCGACATCCCGCCCGCTGACGCGCGCCATTTTCGCCAGCCCGCGATCCACCAGCAAAACATGGCGTGGCTGGTGCTGCGCCTGACTTATCGCATCGTCGAGCAATTTTTTATAGGGAATGATTTTGCCACCGCGCGCTCCGGCATCAGCCGAGACAATCAGCACCGGTTTAGCATCATCAATTCGCGCCGCCACGCTGTGCGAGGCAAATCCACCAAACACCACCGAGTGAATAGCGCCAATGCGCGCGCAGGCCAGCAGGGTAATATGCGCTTCGGCAATCATCGGCATATACACCAGCACCCGATCGCCACGCTGCACGCCCAGCGAGCGCAGCATTGACGCCACCGCATTTACTTCGTCATGAAGCTGGCGAAAGGTAAAGGTGCGCTCTTCTTCTGTTTCCGAAGAGACGGCAATCAGCGCCAGCGCCTCTGGTTGTTTCTCCAGCCAGCGATCGATAGCGTTGTGACACAAGTTGGTTCGGCCTTCACAAAACCAACGGACAAACGGCGGATTGCTGTGATCGAGCGTTTGCGTAAAGGGCGTCTGCCAGTCAATACGCCGGGCCTGCTCGGCCCAGAACTGCTCCGGTTCGTTAATCGAACGCTGATAAAATTCGCTAAAAGACATAATGCTCTCCTGTTGAAATTACGCCTTACCGCTGTTTGCTTAAATGACGTACAGGTCGAGATACTCATTGACCGGCATCTGTTCCAGGCGAGTTCTGTCGAGAGAAACCTCCAGAATGCGCTGCTGCTGGCGAGTCGGGAACTGGCGCGCGAGATTGATTTTGAATTTATCGACCAGCTTCGGAATGCCATCCTGACGGCGGCGAGCATGACCAATGGGGTACTCCACCACCACTTCTTCAAAGCGCGTGCCGTCGGTGAACTCAAGGGTTATGGCATTGGCAATAGCGCGTTTTTCCGGGTCGTGGTAGTCAGCGGTAAATGACGGATCTTCAAAGCAATTGATCTTCTCGCGCAGGGCGTCAATGCGTTTATCTTGCGCAACGTTGCCCTCGTAATCTGCCGCCGTTAAGCGCCCGAATAGCAGCGGGATCGCCACCATGTACTGAATGCAGTGATCGCGGTCTGCTGGGTTATTGAGCGGCCCTTTTTTGTCGATGATGCGAATACAGGCTTCGTGGGTGCGAATGGTCACTTTTTCGATATCCGCCGCCGTTTTGCCTGCTGCCTGCATCTGTTCATAGAGCGTCATCGCCGCTTCAACTGCCGTCTGGGAGTGGAACTCCGCCGGGAAGGAGATTTTGAACAGCACATTTTCCATCACGTAAGAACCGTACGGACGCTGGAAGCGGAACGACTCACCTTTAAAGGAGACGTCGTAGAAGCCCCACCCAGGCGCAGTCAGGGCTGACGGGTAACCCATTTCGCCCGTTTTCGCCATCAGTGCCAGACGTACCGCGCGGGAAGTGGCATCGCCCGCCGCCCAGGATTTACGCGTGCCGGTGTTCGGCGCATGGCGATAGGTGCGCAGCGACTGACCGTCCACCCACGCCAGCGAAACAGCGTTGAGAATTTCCTCGCGGGTCAGGCCAAGTATTTCGGCGACCACGGCGGTGGAAGCCACTTTCACTAACAGAACGTGGTCGAGGCCGACGCGGTTAAAGGAGTTTTCCAGCGCGATGCAGCCCTGAATTTCATGGGCTTTAATCATTCCGGTCAGCACCTGTTTCATGGTCAACGGCGCTTTGCCGCTGGCGACCGCGTTGCGCGAAAGCCAGTCTGCCGTTGCCAGAATGCCGCCGAGGTTGTCGGAAGGATGCCCCCACTCCGCCGCCAGCCAGGTATCGTTGAAATCGAGCCAACGGATCATCGCGCCGATGTTAAATGCCGCCTGGACGGGGTCGAGCTGGAACTGAGTTCCGGGGACGCGCACGCCGTTAGGTACGACGGTGCCGGGGACAATTGGCCCCAGCAGTTTTTTACAGGCCGGGTATTCGAGAGCTTCAAGACCGCAGCCGAGCGTGTCGAGCAGGCAGTAATGTGCGGTGTCGTAGGCCACTTTGGAGCTGATTTCGTAGTTCATCACGTAATCGACGATATCAACGATTTCACGATCAAATTCCGGGCGGATGTTGTTGATTTGAGCTGACATTGGGTACGTTTCCTTATTGTTATTCGTAGAGGTTTACTGGCGCTTATCCAGCGCGACAAACTGGCGGTCTTCCGGTCCAACATAATTGGCGGAAGGACGGATAATTTTGTTGTCCTGACGTTGTTCGATAATGTGCGCCGCCCAGCCGGTGACGCGAGCGATAACAAACAGTGGTGTGAACATCTCGGTGGGAACGCCCATCATGTTGTAGGAAACAGCGGAGAACCAGTCGAGATTGGGGAACATCTTTTTGCTCTCCCACATCACCGTTTCCAGGCGATCGGCGATGTTGTACATCTTCAGCGAGCCGCCTTCCTGCGAGAGCTGCTTCGCCACACGTTTAATCACCTGGTGGCGCGGGTCGGCGATGGTATAAACCGGATGCCCAAAACCAATGACCACTTCTTTGTTTTCCACGCGCTTGCGGATATCTGCTTCGGCTTCGTCTGGCGTTTCGTAGCGTTGCTGGATCTCCAGCGACACTTCATTCGCCCCGCCGTGTTTCGGCCCGCGCAGTGCGCCAATCGCGCCAATAATCGCGGAATACATATCAGAGCCGGTGCCCGCAATCACCCGACTGGTAAAGGTGGAAGCGTTAAACTCGTGTTCGGCGTACAGCACCAGCGAAATATGCATCGCCTTTTCCCAGCTTTGCGACGGCTTTTCGCCGTGCAGCAGATGCAGGAAGTGACCGCCGATGGAGTCGTCATCGGTTTCCGGCTGGATGCGTTCGCCGTTATGGCTGTAGTGATACCAGTAGAGAAGAATCGAGCTAAGTGACGCCAGCAGTTTGTCGGCAATATCCCGCGCGCCAGAGACGGTATGCCCCTCTTTTTCTGGCAGCGTGCAGCCGAGCGCGGAAACGCCGGTGCGCATAACATCCATCGGGTGTGACGCCGCCGGTAAGGCTTCCAGCACGGTACGCACGTTAGCCGGTAAACCGCGCAGGGCTTTCAGTTTCGTTTTGTAGGCGGCGAGTTCGTCACGGGTCGGCAGTTTGCCGTGGATCAGCAGATGCGCCACTTCTTCAAATTCGCAATGTTCCGCCAGATCAAGAATATCGTAGCCACGGTAATGCAAGTCATTGCCACTTTTACCCACGGTGCAGAGCGCCGTATTGCCCGCCGGAACGCCAGAAAGCGCCACAGATTTTTTCGGTTTAATGACATGGGTACTGTTTTGCAGGATCGTTGTGTCGCTCATATTGTCCTCGTCATTGTTATCATTTGTAGGGTCGAGATTGTTGTCGGATGCGACGCCATGCGTCTTATCCGACCTACAGTTCACCCCGTAGGCCTGATAAGTCGCGTCAGCGGCGCATCAGGCATCGGTTGTCGAATACAACCAACGGGCGTTTTTTATTTCGCCTGGCTACGGGCAAACAGGTCGTCGAGCTTCTCTTCGTACTGGTAGTAGTTGATGCTTTCGTACAGCTCGTTGCGGGTCTGCATGGTGTCGATGACGCTTTTCTGCGTGCCTTCCTGGCGCAGGACGTTGTAGACATGTTCGGCGGCGCGGTTCATGGCGCGAAACGCTGAAAGCGGGTACAGCGCCATCGCGACATGAGCGCTGCGTAATTCGTCGGTGGTAAACAGCGGCGTGGCGCCAAATTCGGTAATGTTGGCGAGGATTGGCACCTGCACCGCATCGGCAAACTGGCGGTACATGGCGAGTTCGGTAATCGCCTCCGGGAACAACATCTCGGCACCCGCTTCAACATAGGCCTGCGCACGCTCGATCGCCGCATCCAGCCCCTCTACCGCCAGCGCATCGGTGCGCGCCATGATCACAAAATCAGGATCGGTTTTCGCATCCACCGCCGCACGGATCCGATCCACCATCTCCTCTTTCGAGACGATCGCTTTATTCGGACGATGACCGCAGCGTTTCGCACCAACCTGATCTTCAATATGCAATCCTGCCGCACCAGCTTTAATCATCGATTTCACGGTGCGCGCCACGTTAAAGGCCGAAGAACCAAAACCGATATCCGCATCCACCAGCAGCGGCAGCGAACAAACGTCGGTGATACGGCGAATATCTGTCAACACGTCATCAAGAGTAGAAATACCGAGATCGGGCAGCCCCAGCGACCCTGCCGCCACGCCACCGCCGGAGAGATAAATTGCCTGATATCCGGCACGCTGCGCCAGCAGCGCATGGTTAGCGTTGATGGTGCCAACAATTTGCAACGGGGTTTCTTTGCTTAGTGCAGCGCGAAACGCTTTACCTGGAGAGTGTAGAGACATAGCCCATCCTTTGTTATCAACTTGTTATTTGCGTTGATAATCACAAAGCAAGGGGTGTGCCACAATTGCCTTAATAAAATTAAATCTTTAATTTCAATTTGTTAGAGATAAAATCATGAACTAATCCGCAAATATGCGTTTCAGTTAACGTTTCAGGCAATGTTTCACCGCGTTTCATTGCAACAATTATGAAACAAGGCTAAACCCAATATTCGGTTTCTTAACTTTGCGGTGCGCTATGGCACATCCACCACGGCTTAATGACGACAAACCGGTTATCTGGACGGTATCTGTAACGCGCCTGTTCGAGCTGTTTCGCGATATCAGCCTCGAGTTTGATCACCTGGCGAACATTACCCCTATTCAGCTTGGCTTTGAAAAAGCAGTGACCTACATCCGCAAGAAACTGGCAAACGAACGCTGTGACGCCATCATCGCTGCTGGCTCTAACGGCGCGTACCTGAAAAGCCGCCTGTCAGTACCAGTTATTTTGATTAAACCGAGCGGCTACGATGTGTTACAGGCACTGTCAAAAGCCGGAAAACTCACCTCTTCTATCGGCGTTGTCACTTATCAGGAAACTATTCCGGCACTGGTGGCGTTTCAAAAAACCTTTAATTTGCGCCTCGACCAACGTAGCTACATTACCGAAGAAGACGCACGCGGGCAGATTAACGAGCTAAAAGCTAACGGCACCGAAGCGGTGGTCGGTGCGGGGCTGATTACCGATCTGGCAGAAGAAGCCGGAATGACCGGAATTTTTATCTATTCCGCCGCCACCGTGCGCCAGGCGTTCAGCGATGCGCGGGATATGACGCGCATGTCGTTACGCCATAACACTCACGATGCTACCCGTAACGCCCTGCGTACTCGTTACGTGCTGGGCGATATGCTCGGTCAATCACCACCGATGGAACAAGTACGGCAGACTATTTTGCTGTATGCCCGCTCCAGTGCAGCGGTGTTGATTGAGGGGGAAACGGGGACGGGCAAAGAGCTGGCGGCCCAGGCGATTCATCGGGAATATTTTGCCCGCCACGATGCGCGACAGGGCAAAAAGTCGCATCCGTTTGTTGCCGTCAACTGCGGGGCGATAGCCGAATCGCTGCTGGAATCGGAGCTGTTTGGCTATGAGGAAGGGGCGTTTACCGGCTCGCGACGCGGAGGTCGCGCCGGGCTGTTCGAAATTGCCCACGGCGGTACGCTGTTTCTGGATGAGATTGGCGAAATGCCGCTACCTTTGCAGACTCGCCTGTTACGGGTGCTGGAAGAAAAAGAGGTCACCCGCGTCGGCGGGCATCAGCCTGTTCCGGTAGATGTACGGGTCATTAGCGCCACTCACTGCAATCTGGAAGAAGATATGCAGCAAGGACGTTTTCGCCGTGATCTGTTTTATCGGCTGAGTATTTTGCGTCTGCAATTGCCACCACTGCGCGAGCGGGTGGCAGATATTCTGCCACTGGCGGAAAGTTTTTTGAAAGTGTCTCTGGCGGCGCTCTCCGCCCCATTTTCTGCTGCATTACGCCAGGGGTTACAGGCAAGTGAAACTGTGCTGCTGCGCTACGACTGGCCGGGCAATATTCGAGAACTGCGCAATATGATGGAGCGACTGGCGCTGTTTTTAAGTGTGGAACCGACGCCGGATTTAACGCCGCAGTTTTTGCAGCTGCTACTGCCGGAACTGGCGCGCGAGTCGGCGAAAATTCCCGCTCCACGCTTGCTGACACCACAACAGGCACTGGAGAAATTTAATGGCGATAAAACAGCAGCGGCGAATTATTTAGGCATCAGCCGGACGACGTTCTGGCGGCGGCTGAAAAGCTGAACTGCCGAATGCAGAGCGAACGCTTTATCCGGCATAAATTTCAATAGATGATCACCGATAAACTTACGCATCGGGGATGTTTACATAGGATTCAGAATTACTTCTTCTTATAAATATCCGCCGTGCCGTGGATCTTATTGTCAGTTTGACCGGAGGTCAGTACCAACACATCAGCCCCTTTTTCATCGGCTTTTTTGATTAAATCTTCTTTTGCATCTGCAGTCGACATTTCATTACTGGTTGAAATATCACCTATTTTTTCATACTGCGATTCAACTTTTTCAAATTCCGCTTTGGTCATCAATTCAGCGGCATAGACATTGGTAACGGCAAACGCTAACGCACCGACTAACATTTTAGAGATTATTTTCATATTACGGCTCCAGAGTTGTTATCACACTATCACCCACCGACATTATTGGGTTGATTAATAATTAGTTCAGTCAGGGCATAAACGCCAGTAACCGGAAATAAGACACTTTGTGATCTCTCTCGCACCCGATTATTTTTGGTAGAAATATGATGCAGTTAGTTCACTTATTTATGGATGAAATCACTATGGATCCTTTGCATGCCGTTTACCTGACCGTAGGACTGTTCGTGATTACTTTTTTTAATCCGGGAGCCAATCTTTTTGTGGTAGTACAAACCAGCCTGGCTTCCGGTCGACGCGCAGGAGTGCTGACCGGACTGGGCGTGGCGCTGGGCGATGCATTTTATTCCGGGTTGGGTTTGTTTGGTCTTGCAACGCTAATTACGCAGTGTGAGGAGATTTTTTCGCTTATCAGAATCGTCGGCGGCGCTTATCTCTTATGGTTTGCGTGGTGCAGCATGCGCCGCCAGTCAACACCGCAAATGAGCACACTACAACAACCGATTAACGCCCCCTGGTATGTCTTTTTTCGCCGTGGATTAATTACCGATCTCTCTAACCCACAAACCGTTTTATTTTTTATTAGTATTTTCTCAGTAACATTAAATGCCGAAACACCAACATGGGCACGTTTAATGGCCTGGGCGGGGATTGTGCTCGCATCAATTATCTGGCGAGTTTTTCTTAGTCAGGCGTTTTCTTTGCCCGCTGTGCGTCATGCTTATGGGCGTATGCAACGCGTTGCCAGTCGGGTTATTGGTGCAATTATTGGTGTATTCGCGCTACGCCTGATTTACGAAGGGGTGACGCAGCGGTGAGCAGATAATTTACTCTCTACGTAATCAACCTGATTTGCCGAATCCCGACCATCGGCGATGATAGCCCCCGTAATGCGTGGTCCTTATTTCCGATAAGTTTACTTGAGTCTTTAGCTTCCCATTTCAGCCCACTCTCCCCTGTGTGGGCTTTTTTCATTGGTCTGACCCGTCCTGAATAGCCAAACAATGGCAATGTTCCACTTTGCAGGGATGATAATAAGGGGATCTGATTCAGAAGAGTTTTGAAAAGTTGGACCGCCATCGAGGCCTCGAACCCCGTACCATACAACAATCCTGGTTGTCGTCTGCTCTTCCTGATGAGCTAATGGCGGTTTTTGATATGAGCCTTACAGCATATTTTCTGTCAGGCTTGAGTGCGATGCGTAAGATACAGAAAAGCCCCCACACAAACATGATGGAATTATGATTTTTTTCATATGAATGTCAACCCACACATTCACAAAACATCTGCATGAGATCATTTTTTATACACCGCATGGCTGCGAAACCACTACTGGTGCTTTTTTAAGCGAAGTGTCGCCGATCACAACAAAATATCGGCGAAAAAAGAGATGGAATGCCAGTTGGCATACAGATATACAGATGAAATGATTACCTGCATTGCGATTCACTCTCTGGTGGAATAACAACTTGCAGGTGGAACCCTTTCTGAACTAAAGAGTGTAGCGAATTTTAACGTGCTTATTTACAGGATAATATCTGTCACCTAATTCCTGCACTCTATTAGATATCCATTCATTTAATCGTGCATCATCTCTGTATGTTTTTACGTCCAGAACAGAGAGCAATAACATCACCAGTGATTCAGGAAAAACAGGGTAGATATTTTTTAAGTGTAATAATAATCCATGCGCAAGCGCCTGCTTAATGGGCGCGTCTGTCTCCGGAATAGACGACATTTCGCGAAGCCATTTTTCCACATGCATACACTCTTTCCCTTTAGGGAAGGTGCGAATAAGCGGGGAAATTCTTCTCGGCTGACTCAGTCATTTCATTTCTTCATGTTTGAGCCGATTTTTTCTCCCGTAAATGCCTTGAATCAGCCTATTTAGACCGTTTCTTCGCCATTTAAGGCGTTATCCCCAGTTTTTAGTGAGATCTCTCCCACTGACGTATCATTTGGTCCACCCGAAACAGGTTGGCCAGGGTGAATAACATCGCCAGTTGGTTATCGTTTTTCAGCAGCCCCTTGTATCTGGCTTTCACGAAGCCGAACTGCCGCTTGATGATGCGAAACGGGTGCTCTACCTTGGCACGGATGCTGGCTTTCATGTATTCGATGTTGATGGCCGTTTTGTTCTTGCGCGGATGCTGCTTCAAGGTTTTTACCTTGCCGGGACGCTCGGCGATCAGCCAGTCCACATCCACCTCGGCCAGCTCCTCGCGCTGTGGCGCTCCTTGGTAGCCGGCATCGGCTGAGACAAATTGCTCCTCTCCATGAAGCAGATTACCCAGCTGATTGAGGTCATGCTCGTTGGCCGCGGTGGTGACTAGGCTGTGGGTCAGGCCACTCTTGGCATCGACACCAATGTGGGCCTTCATGCCAAAGTGCCACTGATTGCCTTTCTTGGTCTGATGCATCTCCGGATCGCGTTGCTGCTCTTTGTTCTTGGTAGAGCTGGGTGCCTCAATGATGGTGGCATCCACCAAAGTGCCTTGGGTCATCATGACGCCTGCTTCGGCCAGCCAGCGATTGATGGTCTTGAACAATTGACGGGCCAGTTGATGCTGCTCGAGCAGGTGGCGGAAATTCATGATGGTGGTGCGATCCGGCAGGGCGCTATCCAGGGATAATCGGGCAAACAGGCGCATGGAGGCGATTTCGTACAGGGCATCTTCCATGGCACCGTCGC
>NZ_JAYQWM010000025.1:0-61252 GCF_036662595.1 Escherichia sp. Lx600-2
CGGTGGAGCTGCATGACAAAGTCATCGGGCATTATCTGAACATAAAACACTATCAATAAGTTGGAGTCATTACCGAATTATTCACTGGAGACGATTCGTAAATTCGCTGGATTTTTGACTAAAGTTTCTTTAGGATTTGTCTCATCGTATGATTAATTACACCAATCGTTCAACGTCTTGCTGATAAGTGATGGCGATTATATGAGGTTAGCAATGCCTTCTGGAAATCAGGAACCCCGCCGCGATCCTGAATTAAAACGTAAAGCCTGGCTGGCGGTTTTTCTTGGTTCTGCACTTTTCTGGGTGGTTGTCGCACTGCTGATTTGGAAAGTGTGGGGATAACTATGGTTGGTCAGGAGCAACTGGAGTCGTCACCATTATGCCAGGATAGTGACAATGAACCAGAAACGAAACGGGAATGTTCCGTCGTTATTCCAGACGACTGGCAACTAACATCGCAGCAGCAAGCCTTTATAGAACTGTTTGCTGAAGATGATCAGCCGAAACAATAATTATCATCATTCTTATTACCCATTTTTAATGAATTACAGGGCTTTTAATACACCGCAGCAATAACAGGTTGAGTTATCTCAACACAAAGTAATAACCGTTAAGGGTGTAGCCTATGATCAACACAAATATGAAATATTGGTCCTGGATGGGCGCGTTTTCTCTGTCGATGCTCTTCTGGGCCGAACTCATCTGGATCATTACTCACTGATCCCTGACCCCGTTGCGGCGGGGTTTTCATTTGCTTTGCCACAAGCTTTCTCCTCTTTTATCAATTTGGGTTGTTATCAAATCGTTACACGATGTTTGTGTTATCTTTAATATTCACCCTGAAGAGAATCAGGGCTTCGCAACCCTGTCATTAAGGAGGAGCTATGTCGTCAACCCTACGAGAAGCCAGTAAGGACACGTTGCAGGCCAAAGATAAAACTTACCACTACTACAGCCTGCCGCTTGCTGCCAAATCACTGGGCGATATCACCCGTCTACCCAAGTCACTCAAAGTTTTGCTCGAAAACCTGCTGCGCTGGCAGGATGGTAACTCGGTTACCGAAGAGGATATCCACGCGCTGGCGGAATGGCTGAAAAATGCCCATGCTGACCGTGAAATTGCCTACCGCCCGGCAAGGGTGCTGATGCAGGACTTTACCGGCGTACCTGCCGTTGTTGATCTCGCTGCAATGCGCGAAGCGGTTAAACGCCTCGGCGGCGATACTGCAAAGGTTAACCCGCTCTCACCGGTCGACCTGGTCATTGACCACTCGGTGACCGTCGATCGTTTTGGTGATGATGAGGCATTTGAAGAAAACGTACGCCTGGAAATGGAGCGCAACCACGAACGTTATGTGTTCCTGAAATGGGGAAAGCAAGCGTTCAGTCGGTTTAGCGTCGTGCCGCCAGGCACAGGCATTTGCCATCAGGTTAACCTCGAATATCTCGGCAAAGCAGTGTGGAGCGAATTGCAGGACGGTGAATGGATTGCTTATCCGGATACACTCGTTGGTACTGACTCGCACACCACTATGATCAACGGCCTTGGCGTGCTGGGGTGGGGCGTGGGTGGCATCGAAGCAGAAGCCGCAATGTTAGGCCAGCCGGTTTCCATGCTTATCCCGGACGTAGTGGGCTTTAAACTTACCGGAAAATTACGTGAAGGTATTACCGCCACAGACCTGGTTCTCACTGTTACCCAAATGCTGCGCAAACATGGCGTGGTGGGGAAATTCGTTGAATTTTATGGTGATGGTCTGGATTCACTACCGTTGGCGGATCGCGCCACCATTGCCAATATGTCGCCAGAATATGGTGCCACCTGTGGCTTCTTCCCAATCGATGCTGTAACCCTCGATTACATGCGTTTAAGCGGGCGCAGCGAAGATCAGGTCGAGTTGGTCGAAAAATATGCCAAAGCGCAGGGCATGTGGCGTAACCCGGGCGATGAACCGATTTTTACCAGTACGTTAGAACTGGATATGAATGACGTTGAAGCGAGCCTGGCAGGGCCTAAACGCCCACAGGATCGCGTTGCACTGCCCGATGTACCAAAAGCATTTGCCGCCAGTAACGAACTGGAAGTGAATGCCACGCATAAAGATCGCCAGCCGGTCGATTATGTTATGAACGGACATCAGTATCAGTTACCTGATGGCGCTGTGGTCATTGCTGCGATAACCTCGTGCACCAACACCTCTAACCCAAGTGTGCTGATGGCCGCAGGCTTGCTGGCGAAAAAAGCCGTAACTCTTGGCCTCAAGCGGCAACCGTGGGTCAAAGCGTCGCTGGCACCGGGTTCGAAAGTCGTTTCTGATTATCTGGCAAAAGCGAAACTGACACCGTATCTCGACGAACTGGGGTTTAACCTTGTGGGATACGGTTGTACCACCTGTATTGGTAACTCTGGGCCGCTGCCCGATCCTATCGAAACGGCAATCAAAAAAGGCGATTTAACCGTCGGTGCAGTGCTGTCCGGCAACCGTAACTTTGAAGGCCGTATCCATCCGCTGGTTAAAACTAACTGGCTGGCCTCGCCGCCGCTGGTGGTTGCCTATGCGCTGGCGGGAAATATGAATATCAACCTGGCTTCTGAGCCTATTGGTCATGATCGTAAAGGCGATCCGGTTTATCTGAAAGATATCTGGCCATCGGCACAAGAAATTGCCCGTGCGGTAGAACAAGTCTCCACAGAAATGTTCCGCAAAGAGTACGCAGAAGTCTTTGAAGGCACTGCAGAGTGGAAAGAAATTAACGTCGCACGATCCGATACCTACGGATGGCAGGAGGATTCAACCTATATTCGTTTATCGCCTTTCTTTGATGAAATGCAGGCAACACCAGCACCTGTGGAAGATATTCACGGTGCGCGGATCCTCGCAATGCTGGGGGATTCAGTCACCACTGACCATATCTCTCCGGCGGGCGGTATTAAGCCCGACAGCCCAGCGGGTCGATACCTACAAGGTCGGGGTGTTGAGCGAAAAGACTTTAACTCCTACGGTTCGCGGCGTGGTAACCATGAAGTGATGATGCGCGGCACCTTCGCCAATATTCGCATCCGTAATGAAATGGTGCCTGGCGTTGAAGGGGGGATGACGCGGCATTTACCTGACAGCGACGTAGTCTCTATTTATGATGCTGCGATGCGCTATAAGCAGGAACAAACGCCGCTGGCGGTGATTGCCGGGAAAGAGTATGGATCAGGCTCAAGCCGTGACTGGGCGGCAAAAGGTCCGCGTCTGCTTGGAATTCGTGTGGTGATTGCCGAATCGTTTGAACGAATTCACCGTTCGAATTTAATTGGCATGGGCATCCTGCCGCTGGAATTTCCGCAAGGCGTAACGCGTAAAACGTTAGGGCTAACCGGGGAAGAGAAGATTGATATTGGCGATCTGCAAAATCTACAACCCGGCGCGACGGTTCCGGTGACGCTTACGCGCGCGGATGGTAGCCAGGAAGTCGTACCCTGCCGTTGTCGTATCGACACCGCGACGGAGTTGACCTACTACCAGAACGACGGCATTTTGCATTATGTCATTCGTAATATGTTGAAGTAACAAGTATTTGCTTGCCGGTTATTTTGCTTCCGGCAAGCAAATTAATTACACAATGCAAGAGGGTTATTTGTTCAGCAAATGGCCCATTTTCTCGGCTTTGGTATCGAGATAATGTTCGTTTTTGGGGTTACGACCTACAATCAATGGTACGCGTTCAACAATATTAATCCCCGCTTCGGTCAGAATTTCGACTTTTTTCGGGTTATTGGTTAACAAGCGGACTTCATTGACGCCAAGGAGTTTGAACATATCAGCGCAAAGAGTGAAGTCGCGCTCATCAGCGGCGAAGCCTAACTGGTGGTTAGCCTCTACGGTATCGTAACCTTGATCCTGCAGTGCGTAAGCGCGGATTTTATTCAGCAGACCAATGTTACGACCTTCCTGACGGTGATACAGCAAAATACCACGGCCTTCCTCGGCAATTTGCGTCAATGCCGCTTCGAGCTGGAAGCCACAATCGCAGCGCAAGCTGAACAGGGCGTCACCGGTCAGACATTCGGAATGGACGCGCGCAAGTACCGGGGTATGCCCGGAAATATCGCCATAGACTAGCGCGACATGATCGTGTCCGGTTGCCAGTTCTTCAAATCCCACCATCAGGAAATCGCCCCATGGGGTTGGCAGTTTGGCTTCTGCCACACGTTTAAGCTGCATGAAATTCTCCAGATAATGCTGGTTCTGTATTGGCTTATTTTGCCATAACGAGAAGGGGTTCACCTAATCACGACGCGTCGATCGTTCACGGAATGGCACAAATCTGTCAATTTTTCCTGGAACTGGCATTTTCAGTTATGATTGTGGGACTTATCAAAAAGGAGAGGCCATGCGTTCGATTGCCCGACGTACCGCAGTGGGAGCTGCACTATTGCTTGTTATGCCAGTAGCCGTATGGATTTCTGGCTGGCGTTGGCAACCTGGAGAACAAAGTTGGCTACTAAAAGCGGCTTTTTGGGTTACTGAAACTGTCACCCAGCCCTGGGGCGTCATTACACATTTGATTTTATTCGGCTGGTTTCTCTGGTGTCTGCGTTTTCGCATTAAGGCTGCCTTTGTATTATTTGCCATTCTGGCGGCCGCAATCCTTGTGGGACAAGGCGTTAAATCCTGGATCAAAGACAAAGTCCAGGAACCACGACCTTTTGTTATCTGGCTGGAAAAAACACATCATATTCCGGTTGATGAGTTCTACACTTTAAAGCGAGCAGAACGCGGAAATCTAGTGAAAGAACAGTTGGCTGAAGAGAAAAATATCCCACAATATTTGCGTTCACACTGGCAGAAAGAGACGGGGTTTGCCTTTCCTTCCGGTCACACGATGTTTGCTGCCAGTTGGGCACTGCTGGCCGTTGGTTTGCTGTGGCCGCGTCGGCGAACGTTAACCATTGCTATCTTGCTGGTCTGGGCAACTGGAGTCATGGGAAGCCGCCTGCTGCTCGGGATGCATTGGCCACGCGATCTGGTAGTAGCTACGTTGATTTCGTGGGCGCTGGTGGCGGTGGCAACGTGGCTTGCGCAACGAATTTGTGGGCCATTAACACCACCTGCGGAAGAAAATCGCGAAATAGCGCAACGAGAACAAGAAAGTTAACGCTGGTTGATTTTCCGAATTTAGCCCTTAAATCATCAACAATGCGCGTGGATGCCATTTCGCAGACGGCGCGAAAATGGTACTTTAAAGGGCTATTGCGGTAAGTTGACCATAATTTATTCGCTCTAACCACATAACGGGAAGTAATGTGAAATATTTACTCATTTTCTTACTGGTGTTAGCGATCTTCGTGATTTCGGTCACGTTGGGTGCGCAGAACGATCAACAGGTGACGTTTAATTATCTGTTAGCGCAAGGGGAGTACCGTATTTCCACATTGCTGGCGGTATTGTTTGCTGCGGGTTTTGCTATCGGTTGGTTGATTTGTGGCCTGTTCTGGCTGCGAGTTCGTGTTTCCCTGGTGCGCGCTGAACGTAAAATAAAGCGACTGGAAAACCAGCTTTCACCCGCGACTGACGTGGCTGTAGTGC
Organism: Escherichia sp. Lx600-2; assembly: GCF_036662595.1. Taxonomy (NCBI): domain Bacteria; kingdom Pseudomonadati; phylum Pseudomonadota; class Gammaproteobacteria; order Enterobacterales; family Enterobacteriaceae; genus Escherichia; species Escherichia sp. Lx600-2. The sequence goes on from NZ_JAYQWM010000025.1 coordinate 5,580, forward strand.
CGCACTCGTCAGCGGCGAAGGAATAACTTTCTATGCTGGAGTTGTTGTTTCTGCTTTTGCCTGTAGCCGCTGCCTATGGCTGGTATATGGGCCGCAGAAGTGCGCAACAAAACAAGCAAGATGAAGCCAACCGCTTGTCGCGTGATTACGTAGCGGGGGTTAACTTCCTGCTTAGTAATCAACAGGATAAAGCGGTAGACCTGTTTCTCGATATGCTTAAAGAGGATACAGGCACCGTTGAAGCCCACCTTACGCTCGGAAACCTGTTCCGTTCGCGTGGCGAAGTTGATCGCGCTATTCGCATCCATCAGACCCTAATGGAAAGCGCCTCGCTGACCTATGAACAGCGTCTGTTGGCGATTCAACAACTGGGGCGTGATTACATGGCCGCCGGGTTATATGACCGCGCGGAAGACATGTTCAATCAGCTGACCGATGAAACTGACTTCCGCATTGGCGCGCTGCAACAGTTGCTACAAATCTACCAGGCTACCAGTGAGTGGCAGAAAGCAATTGATGTTGCCGAACGCCTGGTGAAGCTGGGTAACGATAAACAGCGCGTCGAAATTGCCCATTTCTACTGTGAGTTAGCCCTGCAGCATATGGCCAGCGACGATCTCGATCGTGCCATGACCTTGCTAAAAAAAGGGGCGGCGGCAGATAAAAACAGCGCCCGCGTATCCATCATGATGGGACGCGTGTTTATGGCGAAAGGAGAATACGCCAAAGCCGTCGAAAGTTTGCAACGTGTCATATCCCAGGACAGAGAACTGGTCAGCGAAACGCTGGAAATGTTGCAAACCTGCTATCAGCAGTTGGGTAAAACTGCCGAATGGGCAGAATTCCTGCAACGCGCGGTGGAAGAGAACACCGGTGCCGATGCTGAATTGATGCTTGCTGATATCATCGAAGCGCGCGACGGTAGTGAGGCCGCACAGGTCTATATTACGCGCCAGCTTCAGCGTCATCCGACCATGCGTGTGTTCCATAAGTTAATGGATTACCACTTAAATGAAGCGGAAGAAGGGCGTGCCAAAGAGAGCCTGATGGTGCTGCGTGACATGGTTGGCGAGAAGGTACGTAGTAAGCCTCGTTATCGCTGCCAGAAATGTGGTTTTACCGCATACACCCTCTACTGGCATTGTCCGTCTTGTCGTGCCTGGTCAACTATTAAACCGATACGCGGTCTTGATGGCCTGTAATTTTTTAAAAAAACCGACTTTAGTTACAACATACTAGTTATTGATGTCCCATTGTGCTCCGGCAACGACAGCGCAGAAAAAGCCTGCCAGGGGAGAAATCGCAACTGTTAATTTTTTATTTCCACGGGTAGAATGCTCGCCGTTTACCTGTTTCGCGCCACTTCCGGTGCCCATCATCAAGAAGGTCTGGTCATGACGTTAACTGCTTCATCTTCTTCCCGCGCTGTTACGAATTCTCCTGTGGTTGTTGCCCTTGATTATCATAATCGTGATGCCGCGCTGGCCTTTGTCGACAAGAGCGACCCACGCGATTGTCGTCTGAAGGTCGGCAAAGAGATGTTTACATTGTTTGGGCCACAGTTTGTGCGCGAACTTCAACAGCGTGGTTTTGATATCTTTCTTGACCTGAAATTCCACGATATCCCCAACACTGCAGCGCACGCTGTCGCTGCTGCAGCTGACTTAGGCGTGTGGATGGTGAATGTTCATGCCTCTGGTGGGGCGCGTATGATGACCGCAGCGCGTGAGGCACTGGTTCCGTATGGCAAAGATGCACCGCTTTTGATTGCTGTGACAGTGTTGACCAGCATGGAAGCCAGCGACCTGGCCGATCTTGGCGTGACACTGTCACCTGCAGATTATGCAGAACGTCTGGCGGCACTGACGCAAAAATGTGGCCTTGATGGTGTGGTGTGTTCTGCTCAGGAAGCTGTGCGCTTTAAACAGGTATTCGGTCAGGAGTTCAAACTGGTTACGCCGGGCATTCGTCCGCAGGGGAGTGAAGCTGGTGACCAGCGCCGCATTATGACGCCAGAACAGGCGTTGGCGGCTGGTGTTGATTATATGGTGATTGGTCGCCCGGTAACGCAATCGGTAGATCCAGCGCAGACGCTGAAAGCGATCAACGCCTCTTTACAGCGGAGTGCATGATGAGTGATTCCAACAGCCGTCTGGTCTACTCAACAGAAACCGGACGTATTGATGAGCCAAAAGCGGCCCCAGTACGCCCTAAAGGCGACGGTGTGGTGCGTATTCAGCGTCAGACCAGTGGACGTAAAGGTAAGGGCGTTTGCCTGATTACCGGTATCGATATCGATGATGCCGAACTGACAAAACTTGCAGCGGAACTGAAGAAAAAATGCGGCTGCGGCGGAGCAGTTAAAGATGGAGTTATTGAAATCCAGGGCGATAAGCGTGATTTATTAAAATCACTACTTGAAGCGAAAGGGATGAAGGTAAAACTCGCAGGCGGTTAACATAAAAAGCCACGGATATATCCGTGGCTTTCGAATATTTTACTGTGTGTATTATTCAGTTATTTCGTACTGAACAGAATCAAGCGTATTATAATTGCGAGTCGATAATCGACATTTATTTACGATTATTTACCGACCTGGTGACCAATAACACCACCGACAGCTGCGCCACCTAATGTACCCAACGTACTGCCATCGGTCAGTACTGCACCGCCTAATGCCCCTGCACCCGCGCCAATAGCGGTGTTACGGTCCCGTTTAGACCAGTTAGAACAGGCACTCAGAGACATTGCCAGGGTAATTGCCAGAACAGCCGCGGTCATTTTTTTGCTCGTTACAAACATAATACTCTCTCCTGAATTTATGATTCACGGAAGTAAGCTCTCTATAACTATAATAGCTAAGAATAAGCATGGTGAAATTATTCCGTGAAATCCGCTCGCGCGCAGGGTTATATCACGCAGGTGATAATGACTTCCTGTTATATCGCTGATAATAATTTTATATCTTAAGAGTGTTAATAACAGGTAAATAGTCTTAATTATCAACCAGGAATCATCTTAGAGCGGATGATTTGCCAAACTGCAAATCATCCGTAGAGAAGGGAAATGGTTAAATGTCAACGACGTGAACGGTGAGTTTACTGTGCTCAAGATGCATCAGATCGCTGGCGCGTATTTTCGAATCGGTAATCACGCGATTGAATCGTTCAACGGGACCGATGGAGTATGAATGTACAGCACCAAATTTCGAGCTGTCAGTCAGGACTATCGCTTCGCACTCTTTTTCCAGCACGGCATTCACCACATCGGTACGCATCATATCGCGACCGGTGAATCCAGTTTCAGGTTGCCAGCCATCAATACCAATAAATGCTTTGCTGAAATGTACATGTTGGATGCACTGGCGTGTCAACGGGCCAACCATACTTTCGCTTTTTTTCTGGTACACGCCACCGAGCAAAATGACTTCACAAGGCGCGTCTTTCAGCAAATGCGCGATGTAGCTGCTGACCGTGATGATAGTGACATTTTTCTTCTGCTCCCCCAGAGTCCGGGCGAGCAGGGCATTGCTGCTGCCATTTTCGATAAAGATGGTTTCGCCCGGTTGAACCAGCGACGCGGCAAACTCGGCGAGTTCACGCTTCAGCGTATAGTTGCTCATCATACGGGTTTCGACGTCATCACTATCAAGCGAAACTGCAAAGCCATGTGCACGGCGGAGGTAACTCAGTTTTTCGAGGGTGTTGAGATCCTGGCGAATGGTAACTTCAGAAACTCCAGTGGCTTTTGCCAGATCGGTTACGCTAACCTGACCCTGGTCAATGACCATCTGTAGAATAGTTTGTTGTCGGGAATTCATCGCTGTAATTCTTATAACGTTATAATACTAAATAAAAAAATACTGACGCGCCGGGCATCCTCAAATAGGAAAACCTGAAGGCACGATTGTTAAATCTCCCACGGTGCCTTCGGGATGTCTGGCGTAGATTCAGCAACCTGGCGCAAGAGTTCTGCTTTAAGTATCTCGAGATTATGGATCGCAGAGTGGTAATCGCCTGCCACAAGGATATCTAACACAATATCAATACGTTCGGCAACGCGCTGGGCATCAAATTCAGACATCAAGGACATCCTTATAGCAAAAGGGGGAAAATGAATAATGCAAAAATTGCCGCTAAAAGAGAAGTGTTTAACAGCAACGGCTAATTATCATCCGGGAATACGATATATAATGACGGAATATAGCGCTAAGTATATATATTCATCTACTTATGCGCGCTTCAGATAGCGTTTATACCAGCGTTCGAAGGCGACGGCGGGCATCGGTTTGGCAAACAAAAATCCTTGCCGCTCATTGATCCCATTCTTGGTTAAAAAAGCATCTTCCTTTGCACTCTCTACACCTTCGGCGATCATCTGAAGATTCAATGCCTGGGCCACAGCGACGATTGCCCGAACCAGTGACTGCGAGACAGGTTGTTTGTGAATATCTCGAACAAAAACCTGGTCAAGTTTGATGGCATCGATCGGAAAGCGCGCCAGTTGCGAAAGTGAAGAGTAGCCGGTACCAAAATCATCCAGATGCACTTGCGCACCTAGTTGGCTAAATTGTTGAATAACAGACAGTGCCAGTTCATCATTCTCAATCAGACAACTCTCTGTCAATTCAACATCAATAGGGCAGTATTCAAAATTGAGTTCCTGGAGAACCTGTTTCAGGGCGGTGAAAATGGTTTGATCGGCGAGCTGACGTGCAGAAATGTTTACCGCCACTCGCAGGTTAATGCCTTTATCCCGCCACTTCGCCACCTGGCGTACGACATCGAGAATCACCCAACGGCCTAAAGGCACAATTAGCCCTGACTCTTCTGCGTAGGAAATGAAGTCCAATGGTGGAATCAACCCACGTTCAGGTGACTGCCAACGTACTAGTGCTTCCAGACTGCGCACTTCGCCACGCCAGGTGATTTTCGGTTGATAGTGAATAACCAACTGATCGTTTTCCAGTGCTTTACGCAAGTTGGTATCCAGCCAGAGATATTCAAATACCCGTTGATTCATTTCTGGGGTAAAAACGCAAAATTGTCCTCGTCCGCCTTCCTTTACTGTGTACATTGCTGTGTCGGCGTGACGAATAATAGCCGCGCTGTCCGAACCATGTTCGGGAGAGAGTGCAATACCTACTGAACAGCTGGTATAAACTTCAATTAAACCAATACGAAAGGGGAGGCGTAAGCGGGTCAAAATTCGTGATGCCATTGCTTCCAGCGCGCTTTGTGAGGTGTTGGATGCCAGTACCAGAAACTCATCGCCACCTGGACGCGCCAACACCTGGTCATGTTCGAGACAGCTTAAAATAGCCAATGACACGTCGCGTAATAACTGGTCACCAAACAAATGCCCATAGGCGTCGTTGACCTTTTTAAAATTATCCAAATCAAGATACACAACCCCAACTTTATTGTTATCTGCATGATTAATAGCGTGATCGATTAACTCCTGCATTGCGTTACGATTCGGCAGTCCGGTAATACTGTCGGTATTTGCCAGAATACGCAGTCGCTCCTGAGCGCGGCGCTCTTCGGTAATGTCGGTGCCGGAACAGATTAAAAAAATCTCGTTTTTGCCACTGCCGCTGTGGACAAATTTATTGCGAAACAGAAACAGCCGCTGGCCTTTACGTGTTGGTATCCACAGTTCGACTTCATATGCATTGCCGCTTCGAAAAAATACACGGTTATTGCGCCTGGATGCCGCAGCTTCACGACGGCTCATAAACAGTTTAAACACGCTTTGGCCAATGACGTCGTGTTCGTTCAACCCTGTGTAATCTTCACATAACCGATTGAAACGTTGGATATTCCCCCGGCTGTCGAGAATGACTATTGCGGAATGTGCTTCAGAAACTACCTGCTCAGCAAAGGAAAGCCCGTGTGATAAATCACGAGCAACTGCCGGTGTGTCATGCCATGCAGACGCGTTGCCAGCCCATTCCCGTTTATTGATTTTTCGTCCTACCAGATGCACAGAAAGATCGCTTTCATCGACGGTCAGACTCATCATCAGACTAGAAGTGATGACCGTCATTTCCCTGATTCGAGCAGCCTGTTCGGCAGATAACTGCAACGTACGTTCAGGTTCTGTGGTTTCGGTGGTAGAAAAGCGCAAAACATCGCTGCTTTCCGTCAACCGCCAGTATGGATTGTGCGATCCGAGAAAGTTGTACAACGTTGTGGACTCCCTAACGGTTTTCATGATGCATATCCTCCGGTTAACTGCGGAGTCCGCGGTTAAATAAAAGGAACAACATGACTTACATGAAATTAACGGCGGCTAAACGCATTGTTTTTTTTATATATTTATTTGTAATCCAGTTTTGGAAAAACGCCAGTTTTCAAACGAAAGTCAGTTAAAAAATCTGCCTGGATATAACGAAGGTAGAGCGGGGAAATAAACGGCCCATTCATGAGGAATGGGCCGTGAAAGGAGATTACGCGGCCGGGCGCGCAATAATGCTGCGGGTTTCCATGCGGACTTCGGCAATGGTGACGTCAATAACGTCAGTCACTTTATAAACCGTTTCACCTTTAATTTGTACGGTGCCGTTTTCCTGGCTGCAAACCATTTCATCGCGCACAGCGTGTAAGAAAGGTGCAGGAATAAAGGCGATAGCGCCGTTATCAACCAAACGAACACGCATGCCGCCACGGCTGATATCGACAATTTCCGCTGCGAAACGGGTGTCGGTCCCGGCTTTGTCTTTCAGGAAGCGTGCGTATAACCAGTCACCAACATCACGTTCTGCCATCCGGTTGAGACGGCGACGCTCGGCCATTTGGACAGTGATTTCATCCTGTGGGCGCGTCGCAGTTTCACCTTTGATAACCGCTTTCAGCAGACGGTGGTTGATCATGTCGCCATATTTACGGATCGGCGAAGTCCAGGTGGCGTATGCCTCCAGACCGAGGCCAAAGTGAGGACCGGGTTCAGTGCTAATTTCAGCAAATGACTGGAAGCGACGAATGCGGCTGTCGAGGAAACCAGTTGGTTGCGCGTCCAGTTCACGACGCAGTTTGCAGAAACCGTCCAGCGTGAGCACTTCTTCGGCATCGACATGCAGACCGTGCGTTTTCAGCAACGCTGCCAGCGCGTCGGCATTCGCCGGATCAAAGCCCATATGCACGTTATAGATGCCAAAACCGAGCTTATCGCGCAGTACGCGGGCCGCACAAATGTTAGCGGCAATCATCGCTTCTTCGACGATACGGTTGGCAATGCGACGAGGCTCGGCGACGATATCCAGCACTTCACCTTTTTCACCGAGAATAAAGCGGTAATCCGGGCGATCTTTAAACACCAGTGCGTGGTTATGACGCCACTCGCCGCGGCGTTGGCAAATTTGCGCTAGCAAACGGACTTGTTCGGCAATTGCTTCACTTTCAGGCTGCCAGTCACCGGTATTTTCCAGCCAGTCAGAAACCTGGTCATACACCAGCTTCGCTTTGGATTCGATGGTGGCGGCAAAGAATTCGATATTATCTTCAATGGTGCCATCAGCGGAGAGCGTCATGCGGCATGCCAGTACTGGGCGGACTTCATTGGCGCGCAGTGAGCAGAGATCGTCAGAAAGCTCGCGAGGCAGCATAGGGATGTTGAAGCCAGGCAGATAGTTGGTGAATGCGCGAATTTTCGCGGCTTTGTCCAGTTTGCTGCCTTCAGCAATCCACGCGGTTGGATCGGCAATCGCCACAATCAGCTGAAGTTTGTCATCCGGCAACGCCTTAGCGAAAAGGGCGTCATCCATATCTTCTGTGCTGGCACTGTCGATGGTGACAAAATCCAGCGCGGTCAGATCTTTACGAACCAGACCTTCATCGAGCATTTCGGTAGCGACGCCGTCTGGTGCTTCTTTTTCCAGATTATGGCGCGCAAGGGTAACCCACCACGGTACAAAGTGGTCGTCACCAAAAGTGATGTATTGTGTCAGTTCAGCATAGAAAGAACGATCGCCTTTCAGCGGATGACGGCGCATTTCGGCAACTGCCCAGTCGCCTTCTTTAAACTCATGGTTCAGACCACGGGCTGCGCGGCAAGGAATGGCGTCTTTTAAGAGTGGATGATCAGGAACGATGGCCAGACGGTCATTTTTGCCCTGAACTTTACCCACGAAACGAGTCAGAAACGGTTCAACTAGTTCTTCTGGCTCTGCGGATTCACGTTCTTTTTCACTGTGGATCACCGCGATAATTCGGTCGCCATGCATGACTTTTTTCATCTGCGGCGGCGGAATGAAATAACTTTTTTGCGCGTCGACTTCCAGGAAGCCAAAACCTTTTTCTGTGGCTTTTACCACCCCTTCAGCGCGTGGCGTCTGGGAATGCAGTTGCTGTTTAAGCTGCGCTAGCAGCGGGTTGTCCTGAAACATAATTGTCTATTTTGGTGGCCATTAGAGCGGCTGACAGTTTTACGCGAATCTGTCTGACGCGGCAAGGTTAATATGTCTCACCCAACGCGATTTTTAAGCGATTTATCCAGCCACACAGCCCGCTCCATACCAGCAGATTAATAATCTGCGTTGATGATTTTTCGTGTTCGAGTAAAGGGCTGAACTGGGCGGCGCTAAAGCGATCGGGTGCTCGGGTCAGCCATTGTATCGCCTGAACGGTAGCGCGCTCAACAGAATGACGGTCAGCCCATTGGTTAATTTCATTTTCGCCCTTGCGCAGAAGGGTGCTGATTTTTTTATATTCATTTGATGAATCCATACAGGTGGCAAAACAAGCAGGACTGCCATTTATACGCGCGCATAACAACGCCGCAAGCTGATTATCCGGCTGTGTATTGACCCGTGTGCTGTTTAACAACTTTTCGAGAAGGGAAAGTGAAATAGGGTGGAGAGAGAGTATTTCGGCCAGTTGGCAAAGTTCTGCAGTTGAACTTTTTGTGTGCTCTTCAGGTAGTTTTTCCACCTCATAGCTGCTTCGCCAGCGTAATGATTCATCAGCAAACAGTGACGCGTCGGCGTAGTTTTGTATCTCCAGCCCGGGTAACCAGCGTACCGGATGCCCGAGATAAGCCTGAAATGTCGCAATTGTCCGCGCCTGAAAGCCAATAAAACCAATGATTTGGTTAATGATCACACAGTCCCAGGCAGTAAGACCGACGTCATTCAGATGCTGGCGCGATCGGTTGTCGATAATAGAAGGCGAGCTAGCCAGTTGGCGGGCATATTGCGTGATTTGTGCCAACCGATGATTACTTTCCCTGGAGGAATCAGGCCCGGGGAGCGGCGTAAGTCGCGCCGAATAGTAGTTACATAACCGCTGGACGCCGCAAACCTGAGCAACCGTCAGGGCCGTCGACAAGCGTTCATAAGCGGTGAAGGTCTGTGAACGGGTCACGGTAAGCTGGTCAGGGAACAAATCCACTGCAAGAACACGCGCAGGGTCCAGCCATGAAAGGAAGGGGGCCAGCGTTTCTTTTTCAAGGATCACGTCGAGTAGAAAGGGATCGCTGACCTTTGCGGCTTCCGGGACCAGAGGCAGAACGTCATACTCCGTAGTACTGGATTGCGTTTCATGATACCAGTGGCTTTTGCCGGTGATGTGGCGTTGTTCCATGGGCGCTCCTTGGTCGTAAAGGAAATCGTTATCCTGACGCAAGGCGGGAAGGCGAGAAAGACGGATCGGCGATAACAAATATCAGAAAGGTATAACAGAGATAACGGGCGGCAGAACGCCGCCCATCTTTACCAACAGAACGATTATTTCAGTTCGAGTTCGTTCATTGCAGCAATGCTGAAACCGCCGTCAACGTGGACCACTTCACCGGAGATACCGGCAGAGAGATCGGAGCACAGGAATGCCGCAGAGTTACCCACATCTTCAATAGTAACGGTACGGCGAATCGGGGTAACGGCTTCGCAATGAGCCAGCATTTTGCGGAAGTCCTTGATACCGGAGGCCGCCAGAGTACGGATCGGACCAGCAGAGATGGCGTTAACACGCACACCTTCCGGACCCATCGCGTTCGCCATATAGCGCACGTTCGCTTCCAGAGACGCTTTTGCCAGACCCATAACGTTGTAGTTCGGGATAGCGCGCTCAGCGCCAAGGTAGGAAAGGGTCAGCAGGGCAGAACCCGGATTCAGCATGGAGCGGCAAGCTTTTGCCATTGCAACGAAGCTGTAGGAGCTGATGTCGTGGGCAATTTTGAAGCCTTCACGAGTAACGGCGTTAACATAGTCACCATCCAGCTGATCGCCAGGTGCAAAACCAATAGAGTGTACGAAACCGTCAAACTTCGGCCAAACTTTCCCCAGTTCAGCGAACATGGTGTCGATGCTGGCATCTTCGGCAACATCGCACTGCAGAACGATGTCAGAACCCAATTGAGCGGCAAATTCTTCTACGCGGCCTTTCAGTTTGTCGTTCTGGTAGGTGAATGCCAGTTCAGCTCCTTCGCGGTGCATCGCCTGAGCGATACCGTAGGCGATGGACAGTTTGCTGGCAACACCGGTTACCAGAATGCGCTTACCGGAAAGAAAACCCATAGCTTTAATCCTTATTGTTGATGCTTGTTGTGCCTGAAAATCAGGCGATTCGTCGTTTTAGTAAACAGTACGAACAGATAAACGGTTATTATAATCAACCTGGCTGTGGGTGGCTATAGTTGCGCTTTCTGTACCGGAGAGAAGCTGCGGTACAGAGCATTTTGCGTTATCTACTCTTGACGCCTGCAAGGGGTAGGTTGGGGAAATATCTTATAGAATCTGACTATGAAACTATTCGTATTAGCTCCGATAAGTTTGATGATGAAAACAGAACTGGCGACAACAAGTAGCAGCCTTTCTGATGAATTGACCCCAACTTAATATTGTCAACTATCTTCACAGAATCTCCACAATCTCTTCATTATCAGAATATGCACCATGAATAAGATAAAAATACTTTCCATTACTTTGGAGAAACGTATAATCAGCAAAAATGAGAACGATCATTCTCACTAAGTGATAGGCCAGGAGACAGAAATGACCAGCAAGCTGGAGATACGCCACAAACAGCGTCAGGATGAAATCATTAACGCCGCCCGTCGGTGTTTTCGTCGCTGCGGGTTTCATGCCGCCAGTATGTCGCAAATTGCCAGTGAAGCTCAGCTTAGCGTGGGTCAGATATATCGTTACTTCGCCAACAAAGACGCCATTATTGAAGAGATGGTTCGCCGTATCATCGACTTTCGTATTGCCCAAATGGACATTGAGGCGCGTACCGATCACTTCCCGGAAGTCCTTGCCTTGCGTAAATCCTTAAATGAGGACGACGACGCGCTGATGCTGGAAGTGGCTGCAGAAGCCACACGCAACCCGCGGGTTATGGCAATGCTTGAAGAAGCTGACGCCAGAATGTTCGCTAACGGTTGTGCACATATGAAAAGAATGCATCCCCATCTTAGCGACGAGCACATTCGTTGCTGCGTTGAAGTGTTTGCTACCATGATGGAAGGTACGGTTTATCGTCGTTTAACACCGCAAAAAAGCGATCCGCAACATCTGCAGGAAATATATCAGGATATTGTTAGTATGTTGATAAATAAATAAGAACAGAATTAACCAATAGCGGGGGATATTAATCCCCCTTATTTCATTGCGAAATTCATTTCGCGATGCGGGTTCGTTATAACTGAATATCCCTGACATATCCTCATTAATTTTAATGAGGAGGGTATTTCTCACCCTGGAGAAAATAATGAAGTATATAGCAACATCTGTAGTGGCAATGCTGCTCTTATCTGGTTGTGATAATACGCAAAGTAACAATTCATCCCCGTCAGAAACAGAAGTCGGCGTTGTTACAGTCAAATCTCAACCGGTCTCGGTAGTCAGTGAATTAACCGGACGCACCAGTGCTGCGCTCAGTGCCGAAGTACGTCCGCAGGTTGGGGGAATTATCCAGAAACGCTTATTTAAGGAGGGTGATCTGGTCAAGGCTGGACAGCCGCTCTACCAGATTGATGCGGCCAGTTATCAGGCTGCATGGAATGAAGCTTGGGCAGCATTACAACAAGCACAGGCACTGGTAAAAGCCGATTGCCAGAAAGCGCAGCGTTATGCCCGACTGATGAAAGAGAACGGTGTTTCACAACAGGATGCTGATGATGCTCAGTCTACCTGTGCACAAGATAAAGCCAGTGTAGAGGCGAAAAAAGCCGCACTGGAAACTGCGCGCATTAATCTTGACTGGACCACGGTAACCGCACCGATTTCAGGGCGCATTGGCATTTCGTCGGTAACCCCTGGCGCACTGGTGACCGCGTCGCAAGATACAGCGTTAACGACTATTCGTGGTCTGGATACAATGTATGTCGACCTCACTCGCTCCAGTGTCGATTTATTACGTCTGCGTAAACAGTCACTGGCGACCAACAGTGACACCATGAGCGTCTCACTTATTCTGGAAGATGGCACAACCTACAGCGAAAAAGGGCGTCTGGAACTCACCGAAGTCGCTGTAGATGAGTCTACCGGTTCGGTGACATTACGGGCGATTTTCCCCAATCCACAACAGCAGTTATTACCGGGAATGTTTGTTCGCGCTCGTGTCGATGAAGGCGTGATGGAAGACGCTATTCTCGCGCCGCAACAGGGCGTCACGCGCGATGCTAAAGGCAATGCAACTGCGCTGGTGGTGAATAAAGACAATAAAGTAGAGCAGCGAACGCTCGAAACGGGAGAAACATATGGTGATAAATGGCTGGTGCTAAACGGCCTGCACAACGGCGACCGACTGATTGTTGAAGGTTCTGCAAAAGTCACTTCAGGGCAGACGGTCAAGGCTGTTGAAGTTCAGGCTAATGGAGGCAACGCCTGATGTTTTCGCGCTTTTTTGTTCGCCGCCCGGTCTTTGCCTGGGTTATCGCCATTTTGATTATGTTGGCGGGGATTCTGGCTATTCGCACATTGCCCGTCGCGCAATATCCTGACGTTGCGCCACCGACCATTAAAATTTCAGCCACTTATACTGGTGCTTCTGCCGAAACGCTGGAGAACAGCGTGACTCAGGTTATCGAGCAACAACTCACTGGGCTTGATAATTTACTCTATTTCAGCTCAACCAGCAGCTCTGATGGTTCGGTCAGTATTAATGTGACCTTTGAACAAGGTACCGATCCAGATACTGCACAGGTTCAGGTGCAGAATAAAATTCAGCAGGCGGAGTCGCGCCTACCCAGCGAAGTGCAGCAAACGGGTGTTACGGTGGAGAAATCACAAAGCAACTTTTTGCTGATTGCTGCCGTGTATGACACCACTGACAAAGCCTCCAGTTCGGATATCGCCGACTGGTTGGTTAGTAACGTTCAGGACCCGCTGGCGCGTGTTGAAGGTGTGGGGAGTCTGCAAGTCTTTGGCGCGGAATACGCTATGCGCATCTGGCTTGACCCGGCCAAACTGGCGTCTTACTCGCTAATGCCTTCAGACGTGCAAAGTGCTATTGAAGCGCAAAACGTGCAGGTTACTGCCGGGAAAATAGGGGCATTGCCTTCACCGAATACTCAGCAACTGACCGCAACGGTACGTGCGCAGTCTCGCTTGCAGACGGTGGATCAGTTCAAAAATATTATCGTGAAAAGCCAGTCAGACGGCGCAGTTGTTCGTATAAAAGATGTGGCTCGCGTTGAGATGGGCAGTGAAGATTATACCGCTATCGGCAAACTTAACGGTTACCCGTCTGCCGGGGTTGCTGTAATGCTTTCGCCCGGTGCGAATGCGCTGAATACGGCGACGCTGGTCAAGGATAAGATTGCCGAATTCCAGCGGAACATGCCGCAGGGATACGACATCGCTTACCCGAAAGACAGCACTGAATTTATTAAAATCTCTGTAGAGGACGTAATTCAGACGCTGTTTGAAGCCATCGTATTGGTGGTTTGCGTGATGTATTTATTCCTGCAAAACCTGCGTGCCACACTGATTCCGGCGTTAGCTGTCCCCGTCGTTTTGCTGGGCACATTCGGCGTTCTTGCGTTGTTTGGCTATTCGATTAATACCCTGACGTTGTTTGCAATGGTGCTGGCGATCGGCTTGCTGGTGGACGATGCCATTGTGGTAGTGGAGAACGTCGAACGCATTATGCGTGACGAAGGGTTGCCCGCGCGTGAAGCCACGGAAAAATCAATGGGCGAGATTTCTGGCGCACTGGTTGCCATTGCGCTGGTGTTGTCAGCCGTATTCCTGCCTATGGCCTTCTTTGGGGGATCTACGGGGGTAATTTATCGTCAGTTTTCGATAACCATTATCTCCGCAATGCTGCTTTCCGTGGTGGTGGCATTGACCTTGACTCCCGCCCTGTGCGGTTCCGTCCTCCAGCATGTTCCGCCACATAAAAAAGGCTTTTTCGGCGCATTTAACCGCTTTTACCGCCGTACTGAAGATAAATATCAGCGAGGCGTAATTTATGTCCTGCGCCGTGCTGCTAGAACGATGGGGCTTTATCTCGTATTGGGTGGTGGAATGGCCCTGATGATGTGGAAACTGCCGGGCAGTTTCTTACCCACTGAAGACCAGGGCGAAATCATGGTGCAGTACACGCTGCCGGCCGGGGCGACCGCTGCCCGTACAGCAGAAGTGAATCGCCAGATTGTTGACTGGTTCCTGATTAACGAGAAAGCAAATACCGATGTCATTTTTACCGTTGATGGTTTCAGTTTTAGCGGCAGCGGACAGAACACCGGGATGGCGTTTGTTTCGTTGAAAAACTGGTCTCAACGTAAAGGGGCAGAAAACACCGCCCAGGATATCGCCCTACGGGCAACCAAAGAGCTGGGCACAATTCGTGATGCCACGGTATTTGCGATGACGCCGCCAGCCGTTGATGGGCTGGGGCAAAGCAATGGTTTTACGTTTGAATTGTTAGCTAACGGTGGAACCGATCGCGAAACACTACTGCAAATGCGTAATCAGTTGATAGAAAAAGCGAATCAAAGTCCGGAGTTACATTCTGTTCGTGCCAATGATTTGCCACAAATGCCGCAATTGCAGGTAGATATTGATAGTAATAAAGCGGTGTCATTAGGGTTGAGTTTGAATGATGTCACCGACACCCTGTCCAGTGCGTGGGGCGGTACTTATGTGAATGACTTTATTGACCGTGGTCGTGTGAAAAAAGTCTACATTCAGGGCGACAGTGAATTTCGTTCCGCGCCGTCAGACTTAGGTAAATGGTTTGTGCGCGGTAGTGATAACGCCATGACACCATTCTCTGCTTTTGCGACCACCCGCTGGCTGTATGGACCGGAAAGACTGGTGCGCTACAACGGTTCTGCAGCCTATGAAATTCAGGGGGAAAATGCGACTGGCTTTAGTTCCGGCGATGCAATGACAAAAATGGAGGAACTGGCAAACAGTCTTCCTGCGGGAACAACCTGGGCCTGGAGTGGTTTGTCATTGCAGGAGAAACTGGCCAGCGGTCAGGCATTGAGTCTGTATGCAGTTTCTATTCTGGTGGTTTTCCTCTGCCTTGCAGCACTGTACGAAAGCTGGTCAGTCCCGTTCTCGGTCATTCTGGTGATCCCTCTGGGGCTTCTTGGCGCGGCGCTGGCGGCCTGGATGCGTGATTTAAACAACGATGTTTACTTCCAGGTGGCGCTATTAACCACTATCGGCTTGTCGTCGAAAAACGCCATTCTGATTGTGGAATTTGCTGAAGCGGCGGTTGCAGAGGGCTATTCCTTGAGTCGTGCGGCATTACGCGCGGTGCAGACTCGTTTACGCCCAATCATCATGACCTCGCTGGCGTTTATTGCGGGGGTAATGCCGCTGGCGATAGCAACCGGCGCAGGGGCGAACAGCCGCATCGCCATTGGTACGGGCATTATTGGCGGTACGCTGACCGCTACGTTGCTGGCTATTTTCTTTGTTCCTCTGTTTTTTGTACTGGTGAAACGTTTGTTTGCCGGTAAACCGCGCCGTCAGGAGTAAGTTATGTTGCGTCGTTCTCTTATTTTTCTGGTGCTGTTGAGTGCGGGATGTGTCTCGCTCGATCCCCACTACAGCACGCCTGAATCCCCAATCCCGGCGACCTTGCCGGGAGCACAGGGCCAGGGAAAGGCAATCAGCCATGACTGGCAGCAGGTGATCCACGATCCCCGATTGCAGCAGGTGGTGACTATTGCACTGAACAGTAACCGCGATGTGCAAAAAGCGATTGCTGATATTGACTCAGCACGGGCGCTCTATGGGCAAACTAATGCGTCGTTATTCCCGACGGTGAATGCGGCCTTAAGTTCAACCCGCAGTCGTTCGCTGGCGAATGGTACGGAAACCACTGCCGAGGCTGACGGCACGGTGTCCAGTTTTACGTTAGATCTGTTTGGTCGTAATCAGAGTTTATCTCGGGCGGCGCGAGAAACCTGGCTTGCCAGTGAATTTACAGCCCAGAACACCCGTTTAACGCTGATTGCTGAAATCAGCACCGCCTGGCTGACACTGGCGGCCGATAACAGCAACCTGGCCCTGGCAAAAGAAACGATGACCAGTGCAGAAAACTCATTGAAAATTATCCAGCGCCAGCAACAGGTTGGCACGGCGGCAGCGACAGATGTCAGTGAGGCGATGAGTGTTTATCAGCAAGCGCGCGCCAGCGTTGCCAGCTATCAGACACAAGTGATGCAGGATAAAAATGCGCTGAACTTGCTGGCAGGTACAACGCTTGAGGAAAATTTGCTACCGGGAACACTGGAAAGCCTGCCGGAACAGATGATAAGTCTGGTTCCTGCGGGAGTGTCATCTGACGTTCTGCTGCGTCGCCCGGATATCCAGGAAGCGGAACATAATTTGAAGAGCGCCAATGCCGATATTGGCGCGGCGCGGGCTAACTTTTTCCCGACGATTTCGCTGACTGCCAGCGCTGGTGTTGGCAGTGACGCATTGTCGTCGTTGTTCAGCCACGGAATGCAGATCTGGTCATTTACGCCATCGGTCACATTACCGCTGTTCACTGGCGGAAGTAATCTGGCGCAGCTTCGTTACGCAGAAGCACAAAAGCGTGGACTCATTGCCACCTATGAAAAAACCGTTCAGAGCGCATTTAAAGATGTCGCTAACGCACTGGCGCGGCGGACCACGCTTGAAGAGCAACTGGATGCACAGCGCCAGTATGTTAAAGCTGAGCAACAAACGGTCGATGTTGGCTTGCGTCGCTATCAGACGGGTGTTGGTGATTACCTGACCGTGTTGACGGCGCAGCGCAGCTTGTGGAGCGCACAGCAGGAGCTGCTGGCACTGCAACTGACTGATTTTACAAACCGAATCACGCTCTGGCAGTCGCTGGGCGGCGGCATGTCATCACTCAAGTAAGGAATAATATGGCTAGAGTCTCTCTTTCATGGGCATTGATTCTTGGTCTTTTAGCCGGTATCGGCCCGATGTGTACCGATCTTTATTTGCCGGCTTTGCCGGAGATGTCTGAGCAACTGGCGGCAACCACGACCATAACGCAATTAACGCTGACTGCATCACTGATCGGTCTTGGCGTCGGACAACTGTTATTTGGCCCTCTGAGCGACAAAATAGGGCGTAAACGTCCGTTAATCTTGTCGTTGCTATTGTTTATTGTTTCTTCCATTTTGTGCGCGACAACGAACAATATTTACTGGCTGGTGGTCTGGCGTTTTATTCAAGGGATCGCGGGGGCGGGTGGTTCGGTGCTCTCTCGTTCTATTGCTCGTGACAAATATCAGGGAGTAACGTTGACCCAGTTTTTTGCGCTGTTAATGACGGTGAATGGCCTGGCACCGGTGTTGTCGCCAGTGCTGGGCGGGTACATTGTTAGCACTTTTGACTGGCGCACTTTATTCTGGGTAATGGCTGAAATTAGCACCGTATTGTTGCTGGGCTGCGTGTTATTTATTAATGAGACCTTGCCAGAAAATAAAAGGGGCTCATCATTGCTATTAACCGGACGAAGCGTGGTGCAGAACCGCCGTTTTATGCGCTTTTGCCTGATTCAAAGTTTTATGCTGGCAGGTTTGTTTGCGTATATCGGCTCTTCGTCGTTCGTGTTGCAGAAGGAATTTGGCTTTAGTCCAATGCAATTTAGCCTGGTGTTTGGCCTTAACGGCATCGGACTTATCATTGCTTCATGGATCTTTTCGCGTCTGGCGCGACGGATTAATGCGATGACATTGTTGCGAGGTGGCCTGATAGCGGCAATTTTGTGTGCATTGCTCACGGTCTTATGCGCATGGACACAATTGCCCATTCCGGCACTGGTGGCATTATTTTTCACTATTGCATTTTGTAGCGGCATCGGCACTGTTGGCGGGGCAGAGGCTATGAGTGCAGTAGGGACGCAGGAATCTGGAACGGCGTCTGCGTTGATGGGGATGAGCATGTTTGTCTTCGGCGGTATAGCCGCGCCATTGTCGGGATTTGGCGGAGAAACACTGTTAAAAATGAGTCTGGCAATTACGGTGTGTTATACACTGGCATTCCTGGTTGCTCTCACCAGAATCGACAATCAAAAGTAATGAATACCTCATCCTGAGGGGGGCCCCTGTCAGGATGAGGTGCAGAACACTAACGGTCCTTACGCCACGCATCCGCCGTCAATGCTTCGCCAAAGTGCCCGGCAATCAGCCGTTTGGTGAGTTCATGCAGCGGTGATGCCAGCACATCCGCGGTGCTGCCTCGCTCGACAACCTCGCCCTGATGCATCACCAGCACCTGGTCGCTAATGTGCTTCATCATTCCGATATGCTGGGTGACATAAATATACGAAATGCCCTGTTTTTCCTGTAATTCCAGCATCAGATTAATCAACTGCGAACGCATCGACATATCCAGTGAAGCGAGGGCTTCATCGGCAATAATGACTTTTGGGCGCAATATCAGCGCGCGCGCCAGACCCAGACGCTGTTTTTGCCCTGGTGCCAACATATGCGGATAGTAACTGACGTGATCCGGTAGCAGCCCAACCATACGCATCGTTTCAATAATCTGTTTGCGACGCTGTTCCGGTTCTAGGTTGGTGTTCAGGCGCAGTGGAAAATCCAGAATTTGCGAGATACGTTGACGGGGATTCAACGAGGTCGAAGGTTCCTGAAAAATCATGCGAATACGCTGACTGCGGAAGGAATAATCGCCAAAATGCAGTGGATGATCGTCAATCAATAACTCGCCGCTGGTAGGTTCTATCATTCCCGCCAGCATTTTTGCCAGCGTGGATTTACCCGAACCATTCTCGCCAATAATCGCCAGTGTCTGGCCTTCACGTAGCGTAAAGCTCAAGGGTTTTACCGCTTCGACGGTCTGGCGACGAAACCAGCCGGTCCGGTAGCGGAACGTTTTACTTAAATTACGCACTTCAAGCAGCGTTTCGATCATCTCACTCTTTCTCCATGTTCAGCGGGAAATGACAGGCATAGAGATGATTTTTCGCCCCCGTCAAACGTGGCGTCACAATGCATTCTCGTTGTGCATACGGGCAACGTGGCCCCAGACGACAACCAATCGGTAACTGTTCCAGCAGTGGGATAGCGCCGGGTAGCGTATTGAGGCGACTTTTATGCGGCATCGCGCTGCCGAAGTCTGGTATCGCGCGGATCAGCGCCTGGGTATAAGGATGATGTGGCATCGTCACCAACTCCTTACTCGGCGCGGTTTCCACCGTTTGACCGCAGTAAAGCACGTTAATTTTATCCGCCCATTGGCTAAGCATTTGTAAGTCATGGCTGATAAGTAAAATAGTGGTATTGCTGTTTTGGTTGAGACGCGTCAGCAGGCGAAAGATTTGCGCCTGGGTTGTTGGCTCCATTGAGTTTGTCGGTTCGTCAGCAATCAGCAGACGCGGTTGATTCGCCAGTGCAATGGCTATCATCACTTTCTGACATTCACCTTCGGTCAACTCATAGGGAAAACTGCGCATCGCATCTTTGTGATCTTTAATTCCCACGCGGTGCAGCAGTTCAATGGCACGGCGTTTGCGCCAGCCAAAACGCTGCCACCAACGGCCTTTATAGGTCCAGGCTGGGATGTTTTGCATCAACTGGCGACCCACACGTTCTGAAGGGTCAAGACACGACTGCGGTTCCTGGAAAATCATCGACACGTTGTGACCAACCAGCTTGCGCCGTTCGCGTGCGGAGAGACGCAGCAAATCGATATCATCAAAACGCATACGGTCTGCAGTAACACGCCAGTTATCTTTATTCACCCCACAAATCGCTTTCGCAATCAAACTTTTGCCGGAACCGGATTCGCCAACAAGACCGCGGATTTCACCTTCGGTTAAGGTCATACTTACCCGGTCGACGGCTTTAACCCACTCATCACCGGTTTTAAATTCAATAGTCAGGTTACGAATATCGAGTAATGGCATTATTCCACCCCCGCAATAATCGCACGACGGACACCGTCGCCAAGGAGGTTAACCAACAGCACGCTAATCATAATTGCCGCACCTGGCAGCATGACAGTCCACGGGGCGACATAAATCAGTTCCAGCGCATCACCGAGCATCGCTCCCCATTCAGGCGAGGGGAGTTGTGCGCCAAGATCGAGAAAGCCCAGCGCGGCGATATCGAGAATTGCCATCGACAGTGCGCGGGTGATCTCGGTGACCAGCCCGGCGGTGATGTTAGGCATCACAGCAAACCAGAGAATATTCAGCGTTGATGCGCCATCCAGACGGGCGGCGATAACGTACTCTTTTTCCAGTTCGTCATGCACCATGCTGTAAATCGAACGTACCATACGCGGCAGCAATGCCAGCCAGACAGCAAACATAGCGTGGGACAAACTCGGTCCGGCAAACGCTACAACGATAATTGCCAACAGCAGGGAAGGGATCGCCAGTAAGGTATCCAGAATATGGTTAAGCACCGCTGAGCGGAGGCCGTGCGTCGCCCCGGCGAAGGTGCCCAGTACCAGGCCACAGATCGTCGCGGCAAGTGTCACCACAAATGCGCCACCCACGGTTGGTGCAGCTCCGCTCAGTAAACGGCTTAAAACATCGCGTCCGAGGTCGTCAGTCCCCAGGAAGAAAGAAACTTCGCCATAGCGCGACCATGACGGCGGCAATAATTGGTAACCGAGAAATTGCTGGTCGATGCCGTAAGGCGCAAACCAGCCGCCAAAAATACACAGTACAGCCAGCCCCGCGCAGCCGTACAGGCCGACCATCGCAGAGGCGTCACTATAAAATTTGCGCCAGGCGGTACGCAGCGTGCCCGGCGGGCGCTTTTCGCTGTACACGCTATCGTAAGGCATACCATTCCTTATGTTTCAGAGGGTTAGCCATGGCACCCAAAATATCAGAAATCACGTTAACAATAATGACCAGTGAGCCACACACCATCACTCCGGCGGAAATGGCTGCGTAATCCTGCTGGCGGATGGCGTTAATTAACCAGCGCCCTAAACCCGGCCAGCTAAAAACCATTTCGGTGATCATCGCCAGCGTCAGCATGGTGGAAAACTGTAAGCCCAGGCGAGGAATAACCGGCGGTAACGCGTTATGCAGAACGTGGCGACGCAAAATAGTAAAGCGCGACAAACCGCGTGTCGCCGCCGCTTTTACATAGTTCTGGTCATACACTTCGATAGTGCTGATACGCATCAGGCGGATCACTTCAGTTGTTGGCGCAACCGACAGGGTGATCACGGGCAATATCATATGGCGGATTGCGCTCATGATCATTTCATCCCGCCATGGTGAGTCCGAAAGCCAGGCATCAATCAACGCAAAACCGGTAATCGGTTTCACTTCGTAGAGCAGATCGAAACGCCCTGAAACGGGCAACCAACCTAGCGTGAGTGAACAAAACAGTGTCAATAGAAGCGCCAGCCAGAACACCGGGATTGAAAAGCCCAGTAAGGCGATGGCGTTGATCAAGTTATCCTGCCACTTATGGCGCGTAATCCCGGCAATCATCCCCACGGGGATGCCAACAATCAGCGCAAAACCGAAGGCGAGGATGCACAGTTCCATCGTCGCCGGGAAGACCTCTTTTAACTGTTCGGCAATTGGTTGACCGTTAATGCTGGAAACACCAAAATCCCAGTGGATCAGGCCATTAAACCAGAACACCCAAGCATTCCACAGTGACGCGCCTTGTAACGGCGCGTGTGGAGTGAAATAGCTCAAGCTGAAGCCAACGAAGGTCAGCAGGAACAAGGTGACAATCAATAACAAAATGCGGCGTAAGGTGAAGATAATCATGGTTTTTTCACCTCATCCTGTTTCTCGCGATACACCCCAGCAAAGGAGGCGTTACCAAACGGGCTAAGTACCAGACCTTTGATATCGTACCGATAGGCCTGCAAACGCAATGACGACGCAAGCGGCAAAATGGGCAATTCCTGCGCCAGAATACTCTGCGCTTCGTCATAGGCTTCAATACGCGCCGCCAGCTGCTGCGAGGAGAGCGCCTTACGCAACACGCTGTCGAATTTCGGATCGCACCAGTGGGCGAGGTTGGTCTGTGAATGAATTGCCGCGCAGCTCAGTAACGGACGGAAGAAACTGTCCGGGTCGTTACTGTCCGTCGCCCAACCGGATAACGTCAGATCATGGCTCATATCCATCAACCGCGCCTCCTGAAAGCGACCTTCTATCGGCACAATCACCACTTTTACGCCAACCTGCGCCATATCCGCCTGAATCAGTTCGGCAGTTTTCAGTGGACTGGGGTTCCACGCCTGCGAACGTGTGGGCACCCACAGTTTCAGCGTTAAATTTTCCAGCCCCAACGACTTCAACTGTTCGCGCGATTTCGCCGGATTGTATTCAGTAATTTTAGCCTCGTTGTCATAGGCCCACGAGGCGCGCGGTAAAATAGAGGCCGCCGTTTCAGCCGTACCATAATAGATGGATTGCATCAGGCGCTGGTTATTAATCGCCAGTGCCAGCGCATGGCGGACAGCGGGATTATTTAGCGGCGGTTTGGCGGTGTTAAATGCCAGATAGGCGACGTTCATCCCAGGACGCAGCGTTAAACGCAAGCGCGGGTCGTCACGCAAAATGGATAGCTGGCTGGCAGCAGGCCAGGCCAGAACGTCGCATTCACCAGTCAGGAGTTTCGACAGACGTCCGGTGCCGCCGGAGCCTAAATCCACCACTACCTGCGGCATTAACGGTTTACCGCGCCAGAAGTCATCATGACGTTGTAGGCGAATAAATTGCCCGGCGCGGTATTCCGACAATTGATACGGACCGGTGCCGACCGGTTGACGGTCGAGTTGCTCCTGGCGATCTTCTTTCTCTAACTTCCGGGCATATTCTGCCGACATGACCGAAGCATAATGGGTTGCGAGGTGCCACAAAAAAGAAGCATCCGGCTGGGCGAGTCGGAACTCAACGGTATGATTATCCAGTTTACGGACGCTTTTCACGTTATCGGCAAATTGCAGGCTGTCGAAGTAGGGGAAGTTGCTGCCGTTGACGTTATGCCACGGGTTGTTGCGGTCAAAAATTCGCTGGAAGGTAAACACCACATCGTCGGCATTCATTTTACGAGTGGGAGTAAACCAGTCGGTTTTTTGAAACGGAACATCGCGACGTAGGTGGAAGCGATAGGTCGCGCCGTTGTCGAGTACTTCCCAGCTTTCGGCAAGTTCTGGCATCAGGCGATAGGTATAGGGATCGACATCCAGCAGTCGATCATAAAACTGGGCGGCAAGGGTATCGACAATTAACCCACTGCTCGCTTTGGATGGGTTAAAGGTGTTGACTTGCCCGCTGACGCAATAGACAAAACCGCTGTCGCGGATATCAGCATGCGGGGGGGATTCAGGCGCGGCGATTGCCTGACCACTCACAAGTCCAGCAATCACCAAAAGAGACGATAATATCTGGCGCATAATATTAAGGGATTTTATGTAAAGAGGCTATCTTACTAATATTTAATGACATTTGCCATTACCGTTTGTGTTCAGGGGTCGTAATGAGGGCCGTGTGGTTGGTCGTTGAACAGATGGCGTCGCCATCTGTTCAACATTCGTACCCGTGATTTCTCTATAACTATAACTCACAGAACAACTTAGCGAGGAGCAGAGCGGTACGATCGTGAGAAACCCATTAAAGCACGCTGCAATGCGTGTCATTTTAACCGGATGCAGCGTGAACGCTTTATCCGGGTAACGATACTGACCGATCGTCTGCAATTAAATAATTACTCATTACCCCATTGATTCAAAAACTCTGCGATCTCATCAATGCGTACGGGATTAATCCCCGCTTCAGCAGCCATTTCATGTTGGGCTTCTTCGCTGATCTCTTCATTGTTCATCAAACGGGTGAGCAGTAACTGGAAGTAGTGGGCCAGCGGTGTGCGTTCAGCCTCTGCGACAGGCTCTGCGCATTCGGTCGCGTACTCATCGGCAATATCAAAATATTTTAGCGGGATATCGTGGTTCATTATTTGCCCCTGGGGTTAATGCGCTAAGCATAAGGGCGGATGATAGCACTCGTGATCCGGGTCATACATCTTTTTATAGTTAATGGCGCGGCGCATTACCCTCAGGCAGGATAATGCGCCGCGCATCCGACTATTACGTTTCGCTCACTGGCGTTCTGTCACCTTCGTACAGCGGCACTTTGCGATAGCGGCGGATCAGATACCACAAATATGCGCCGCCTAACGAAGCCCATACCAGACCGAGTGTCAGTGACGTTGACTCGAGGTTAACCCACAGCACACCCACCGTCAGCGCGCCAACCAGCGGCATCAGCAAATAGTGGAAGTGATCCTTCCAGCTTTTATTCATTCCTTTGCGCCGCCAGAAATGATTAAACACCGACAGATTCACGAAGGTAAACGCCACCAGAGCACCGAAGTTAATTAACGCTGTGGCGGTAACTAAATCGAAGAACAGCGCCGACAACGCGACAATCCCGACCATAATGACGTTCAGTGCCGGAGTCCGCCATTTTGGGTGCACATAGCCAAACACGCGCTCCGGAAACACATTGTCACGCCCCATCACATACAGCAGACGCGACACGCTGGCATGTGAAGCCAGGCCAGAGGCTAACGTGTTCACAAACGTGGTGCAGAGGAAAATCGACTGGAAGAGCTTGCCGCCGACGTACAGCGCAATTTCAGGCAGTGCGGCGTCCGGGTCTTTAAAGCGGCTGATATCGGGGAAGAACAGCTGCATAAAGAACGACGCCGCGATAAAGATAACGCCACCATAGACCGCCGTCAGGAAGATGGCTTTCGGGATCACGCGTGCGGCGTCTGGTGTCTCTTCCGAAAGTGTGGTCACCGCATCGAAACCAAGGAAAGAGAAGCAGACGATCGTCGCCCCGGTAATAATCGGAATCAGATGCGCGTTCTCGCTGATAAACGGCTGAAGTGACCAGACGGTGCCAACGCCTTCTCCTTTATGCAGTCCCTGAACCACCAGGAAGATAAACACCACCATGATGGAGATTTGCACCAGTACAAACAGGGTATTGAAGTTAGCGACCAGGTTGACGCTCTTCAGATTCGCGGCGGTTAAAATGGCGACGAAGGTTACCACCCACACCCACGGCGGCACTTCCGGGAAGAGGGCGGAGAGATAGATTTTCGCCAACAAAACGTTGATCATCGGCAAAAAGAGATAATCCAGCAGTGATGACCAGCCGACCATAAATCCGACGTGCGGGTTAATCGACTTTTGCGCGTAGGTATAGGCCGAACCGGCCTCCGGAAACTGGCGAACCAGTTTGCCGTAGCTGATAGCGGTAAACAGCACGCCCGCCAGCGCCAGCAAATAGGACGCCGGAACGTGACCGTCGCTAATGCCGGAGACAATACCAAAAGTATCAAATACGGTCATCGGCGTGAGATAGGCCAGACCCATCATCACCACCTGCCACAATTTCAGTGATTTTCGCAGACGGGTTTTGCCGGGTTGCGCGGCAATATTCAGTGGTGAATTAATAGCCATAATTGCTGCCTCCCCTGCGTAATAAGGTTTGCGGTCGTGTCGACCTGAAATCAAACCTGTTTAGCAAGGGAAGCAAAGGGGGCGGAGTCCAGTCAGTCGCAGGAGGGGCGCATACGCAGCCTCCCTCGCCATGCGGGGATTTAATCATCGGCATCATCTCATTTCCTCGTCACAGTCTTAATCGTTAACGGAAGCCCGTTGCCGCCTGCGCTCCATAACGCGACATCCGGGAAATGTCTGGATTACCAGCAAATGTCAGGCCTGGCTCCGCTCAGGCCGATGAAACAACCCCGCAAGGGGTATTACGCGTTTTTCAACATCCACTCAATTTCTGTTTCTGTGATGAGGCGCTCAAACTGCAACAGCTCATCATTTTTACAGGCGTGATACACATGGCAAAACCGTTCGCCTAAATAGCGGCGCAGGTGATCATTCTCGATAAACTCACCCAGGGCATCGCTCTGGCGAATCGGGAAGGGTAAGCCATCCTGTTCCAGCCCGTTGCCTTCGACTTCTTCCTGCAACGGCAGCTCGTTATCAAGACCGTGCAAAATACCGGCAAAAATCGCTGCCATCACCAGATATGGGTTGGCATCGGCACCCGCCACGCGATATTCCACGCGGTGATTATGGCGATCGCCGCATGGAATACGCAGGGCGACGGTACGGTTATTATGGCCCCACGACGCCTGCGTCGGTACATACATACCTGGCTGGAAGCGGCGATACGAGTTCACGTTTGGTGCCAGCAACGCCATTGATGACGGCATCAGGTCAATCATCCCGGCGAGCATCTTTTTCAGCAGCGGCGAATCTTCGCCTTCTGTGTCAGAAAGCACGTTCTCGCCACGATTATTTTGCATACTGATATGGATATGCATTCCGCTGCCCGCGTGCTCTTCATACGGCTTCGCCATAAAAGTGGCGTGCATCTTATGCTTTTCTGCCATCAGACGCACCAGGCGTTTTAGTGCCAGCGCATCATCGCAGGCTTCCAGCACGTTATCAGTATGGTAAAGGTTGATTTCAAACTGACCCGGCGAGGCCTCAGCGACCGCGCCATCTGCCGGAATCAGCTGTAACTGCGCCAGTTCATCAATATCATTGAGCACGTCGGCGAAGTGGTTGAGGTTATCAACGGAGTAAACCTGGCTTTGTGTATTGCGGTCATCAGTGCCGGGCGCGCAGGGCGGTTGCAGATACCCTTCAGCGTCGCGCTGGCGATCCAGTAAATAGAACTCCAGCTCTACCGCTACGACCGGGAACAATCCGCGCTGGCGCAGCTGCTGCCACAGGCGGTTAAGAACGTTCCGCGGCTCAACGTCAAAGGGAGCGCCATCTTCATCGACCATGGTCAGGAGCATCTGACCGATAAACTCTGGATCGGCGGCAGAAGGGGTTAAGGAACCGAGAACAGGAACACAGGTACGATCCGGCTCGCCCATTTCCTGACCCAGACCTGCTTCTTCTACTACGTTGCCCAGAATATCCATTGCAAATACCGAGGCCGGGAAATAACACCCTTTCTCGAGCTTCTTCAGGCTTGAAACAGGAATACGTTTTCCACGGAAGCAACCATTCAAATCGGTAAGTAAAACATCAACATATTGCGTATTCGGGTAGCGCTCCAGGTAGCGTTTCACTTCCTGCGTAAAGGCGCTACCCCGCCTCTCTTCTGACTGCTGAACAAAGTTCTCTACTTCAACGATATTGGTTTCCATGATTCTTCGCCTTTGGTTTGTTTTCCGCTCGTTATCAAAGCGTAAAATATAATGACCACCATTCGAATCTGTATGCAAACTAAATGTTTGTCAAATGTTAAATTGAGTTTGCAAAAATGAAAACTCACTGCTAGATTGAAAAAATATTGAACATAAAGGTCATTTAAACCGCAGTAATGGCGATAATTTAGTCCACTTTGTGAGATTGAGCATGGAAAATATAATGAACAATCCGGTTATCGGTGTCGTAATGTGCAGGAACAGGCTTAAGGGTCATGCGACCCAGACTCTGCAAGAAAAGTACCTGAATGCCATCATCCATGCAGGCGGCTTGCCAATTGCGCTGCCACATGCGCTGGCGGAACCGTCGTTACTTGAACAACTTTTGCCGAAACTCGATGGCATTTACCTTCCTGGTAGTCCCAGCAATGTGCAGCCGCACCTATATGGTGAAAACGGCGATGAGCCTGACGCCGATCCCGGGCGTGATCTTCTGAGCATGGCGTTAATTAATGCCGCACTCGAAAGGCGCATCCCCATTTTCGCCATCTGCCGGGGTTTACAGGAACTGGTGGTGGCAACCGGTGGTTCGTTGCATCGCAAGCTGTGCGAACAGCCTGAATTGCTGGAACATCGGGAAGATCCCGAACTGCCGGTGGAACAGCAATATGCACCGTCGCATGAAGTTCAGGTTGAAGAGGGGGGATTGCTGTCTGCGTTGTTACCTGAATGTAGCAACTTTTGGGTAAACTCTCTGCATGGACAAGGGGCAAAGGTCGTTAGCCCACGGTTGCGTGTTGAAGCTCGCTCGCCGGATGGCTTAGTTGAGGCGGTTAGCGTCATCAATCATCCTTTTGCGCTGGGCGTACAGTGGCACCCGGAATGGAACAGTAGCGAGTACGCGCTTTCGCGTATATTGTTCGAGGGCTTTATCACCGCTTGTCAGCACCATATCGCTGAAAAACAGCGACTCTGACCACTACAGTTTAAGGAAATGCAAATATGAGTGATGAGGGACTGGCGCCAGGAAAACGCTTGTCGGAAATCCGCCAGCAGCAGGGGCTTTCACAACGTCGTGCCGCCGAACTCTCCGGGCTGACTCACAGTGCTATCAGTACGATAGAACAAGATAAAGTCAGCCCTGCCATCAGTACGCTGCAAAAGCTGCTGAAGGTGTATGGTCTGTCACTCTCGGAATTCTTTTCCGAGCCGGAAAAACCTGATGAGCCGCAGGTCGTCATTAATCAGGACGATTTAATTGAGATGGGCAATCAGGGTGTGTCAATGAAGCTGGTTCATAACGGTAAGCCGAATCGCACGCTGGCGATGATCTTTGAAACGTACCAGCCGGGCACAACCACTGGGGAAAGAATTAAGCATCAGGGTGAGGAAATAGGCACTGTACTGGAAGGTGAAATTGTTCTGACGATTAATGGTCAGGATTACCACCTCGTCGCGGGGCAAAGTTATGCCATTAATACCGGCATCCCGCACAGTTTCAGTAATACGTCGGCAGGTATTTGCCGAATTATCAGCGCCCATACGCCCACCACGTTTTAATCTTTTTGTTCTGTAAGCCGGGTAAGCGCAATGCGCCCGGCAATCCATAAAGAATGTCGCCAGAAATAAACGGGCATACGGCCCGGGGATCTCTGCGCCCTGACGTTCACAAACTGCATATATCTGATAGACGTGAAACAGGAGTCATAATGAATTTTCATCATCTGGCTTACTGGCAGGATAAAGCGTTAAGTCTCGCCATTGAAACCCGCTTATTTATTAACGGTGAATATACTGCTGCGGCGGAAAATGAAACCTTCGAAACATCCGATCCGGTTACCCAGGCACCGCTGGCGAAAATTGCCCGCGGCAAGAGCGTCGATATCGACCGTGCGGTGAGCGCAGCACGCGGCGTATTTGAACGCGGCGACTGGTCACTCTCTTCTCCGGCTAAACGTAAAGCGGTACTGAATAAACTCGCCGATTTAATGGAAGCCAACGCCGAAGAGCTGGCACTGCTGGAAACTCTCGACACCGGCAAACCGATTCGTCACAGTCTGCGTGATGATATTCCCGGCGCGGCGCGCGCCATTCGCTGGTACGCCGAAGCGATCGACAAAGTGTATGGCGAAGTGGCGACCACCAGTAGCCATGAGCTGGCGATGATCGTGCGTGAACCGGTCGGCGTAATTGCCGCCATCGTGCCGTGGAACTTCCCGCTGCTGCTGACTTGCTGGAAACTCGGCCCGGCGCTGGCGGCGGGAAACAGCGTGATTCTAAAACCGTCTGAAAAATCACCGCTCAGTGCGATTCGTCTCGCCGGGCTGGCGAAAGAAGCAGGTCTGCCGGATGGCGTACTGAACGTAGTAACGGGTTTTGGTCATGAAGCGGGGCAGGCGCTGTCGCGTCATAACGATATCGATGCCATCGCCTTTACCGGTTCAACCCGTACCGGGAAACAGCTGCTGAAAGATGCGGGCGACAGCAACATGAAACGCGTCTGGCTGGAAGCGGGCGGCAAAAGCGCCAACATCGTTTTCGCTGACTGCCCGGATTTGCAACAGGCGGCAAGCGCCACCGCAGCAGGCATCTTCTACAACCAGGGTCAGGTGTGCATCGCCGGAACGCGCCTGTTGCTGGAAGAGAGCATAGCTGATGAATTCTTAGCCCTGTTAAAACAGCAGGCGCAAAACTGGCAGCCGGGCCATCCACTTGATCCCGCAACCACCATGGGCACCTTAATCGACTGCGCCCACGCCGACTCGGTCCATAGCTTTATTCGGGAAGGCGAAAGCAAAGGGCAACTGTTGTTGGATGGCCGTAACGCCGGGCTGGCTGCCGCCATCGGCCCGACCATCTTTGTGGATGTAGACCCGAATGCGTCCTTAAGCCGCGAAGAGATTTTCGGTCCGGTGCTGGTTGTCACGCGTTTCACATCAGAAGAACAGGCGCTACAGCTTGCCAACGACAGCCAGTACGGCCTTGGCGCGGCGGTATGGACGCGCGACCTCTCCCGCGCGCACCGCCTGAGCCGACGCCTGAAAGCCGGTTCCGTCTTCGTCAATAACTACAACGACGGCGATATGACCGTGCCGTTTGGCGGCTATAAGCAGAGCGGCAACGGTCGCGACAAATCCCTGCATGCCCTTGAAAAATTCACCGAACTGAAAACCATCTGGATAAGCCTGGAGGCCTGAAATGACCGAACATACCAGCAGTTATTACGCCGCCAGTGCGAATAAATACACGCCATTCGACACGCTGAATGAGTCAATCACCTGCGACGTTTGCGTGGTCGGCGGCGGCTATACCGGGCTGTCTTCCGCGCTACATCTGGCGGAAGCGGGCTTTGACGTAGTGGTTCTCGAAGCCTCACGCATCGGCTTTGGCGCCAGCGGACGCAACGGCGGACAGCTTGTGAACTCCTACAGCCGCGACATTGACGTGATCGAAAAAAGCTACGGCATGGACACCGCCCGTATGCTCGGCAGCATGATGTTTGAGGGTGGTGAGATCATCCGCGAACGTATCAAACGTTATCAGATTGACTGCGACTACCGCCCCGGCGGTCTGTTTGTGGCGATGAATGATAAACAGCTCGCCACACTTGAAGAGCAGAAAGAGAACTGGGAACGCTACGGCAATAAACAGCTGGAGATGCTGGACGCCAACGCCATTCGCCGCGAGGTCGCCAGCGATCGCTACACTGGTGCGCTGCTGGATCACAGCGGCGGGCATATTCACCCGCTGAACCTCGCCATTGGTGAAGCCGATGCCATTCGTCTCAACGGCGGACGTGTGTATGAGCTTTCTGCGGTGACGCAGATCCAGCACACCACGCCCGCCGTGGTGCGTACTACCAAAGGCCAGGTGACGGCGAAGTATGTGATTGTCGCCGGGAATGCGTACCTGGGCGATAAAGTGGAGCCGGAACTGGCGAAGCGTAGTATGCCGTGCGGCACGCAGGTGATCACCACTGAGCGGCTGTCAGAAGATTTAGCCCGTTCGCTGATCCCGAAAAACTACTGTGTGGAAGACTGTAACTATCTGCTTGATTACTACCGTCTTACCGCCGACAACCGTTTGCTGTACGGCGGCGGCGTGGTGTACGGCGCGCGCGACCCGGATGACGTTGAGCGTCTTGTGGTGCCGAAACTGCTGAAAACCTTCCCGCAGTTGAAGGGCGTGAAAATCGACTATCGCTGGACGGGCAACTTCCTGCTGACCCTGTCGCGTATGCCGCAGTTCGGTCGCCTCGATACCAACATCTATTACATGCAGGGTTACAGCGGCCACGGCGTCACCTGTACTCATCTTGCCGGACGTTTGATTGCCGAACTGCTGCGCGGCGACGCCGAACGTTTCGACGCCTTCGCCAATCTGCCGCATTACCCGTTCCCCGGCGGGCGCACGCTGCGTGTGCCGTTTACCGCGATGGGCGCGGCTTATTACAGCCTGCGCGATCGTCTGGGCGTTTAATTTCCGATTAACAGTGAAGAGTCAAAAGGTGTGAAACATGAGCAACAATGAATTCCATCAGCGTCGTCTTTCTGCCACCCCGCGCGGGGTTGGCGTGATGTGTAACTTCTTCGCCCAGTCGGCAGAAAACGCCACGCTTAAGGATGTTGAGGGCAACGAGTACATCGATTTCGCCGCAGGCATTGCGGTGCTGAACACGGGGCATCGCCACCCTGAATTGGTCGCGGCGGTGGAGCAGCAACTGCAACAGTTTACCCACACCGCGTACCAGATTGTGCCGTATGAAAGCTACGTCACCCTGGCGGAGAAAATCAACGCCCTTGCCCCGGTGAGCGGGCAGGCCAAAACCGCGTTCTTCACCACCGGTGCGGAAGGGGTGGAAAACGCGGTGAAAATCGCCCGCGCCCATACCGGACGCCCTGGCGTGATTGCGTTTAGCGGCGGCTTCCACGGTCGTACGTATATGACCATGGCGCTGACCGGAAAAGTTGCGCCGTACAAAATCGGCTTCGGCCCGTTCCCCGGTTCGGTGTATCACGTACCTTATCCGTCAGATTTACACGGCATTTCAACACAGGACTCCCTCGACGCCATCGAACGCTTGTTTAAATCAGACATCGAAGCGAAGCAGGTCGCGGCCATTATTTTCGAACCGGTGCAGGGCGAGGGCGGTTTCAACGTTGCGCCAAAAGAGCTGGTTGCCGCCATTCGCCGCCTGTGCGACGAGCACGGCATTGTGATGATTGCTGATGAAGTGCAAAGCGGCTTTGCGCGTACCGGTAAGCTGTTTGCCATGGATCATTACGCCGATAAGCCGGATTTAATGACGATGGCGAAAAGCCTCGCGGGCGGGATGCCGCTTTCGGGCGTGGTCGGTAACGCGAATATTATGGACGCACCCGCGCCGGGCGGGCTTGGCGGCACCTACGCCGGTAACCCGCTGGCGGTGGCTGCCGCGCACGCGGTGCTCAACATTATCGACAAAGAATCACTCTGCGAACGCGCGAATCAACTGGGCCAGCGTCTGACAAACACGCTGATTGATGCCAAAGAAAGCGTTCCGGCCATCGCGGCGGTACGCGGTCTGGGGTCTATGATTGCGTCAGAGTTTAACGATCCGCAAACGGGCGAGCCGTCAGCGGCGATTGCACAGAAAATCCAGCAACGCGCGCTGGCGCAGGGACTGCTTCTACTGACCTGTGGCGCATACGGCAACGTGATTCGTTTCCTGTATCCGCTGACCATCCCGGATGCGCAATTCGATGCGGCAATGAAAATTTTGCAGGATGCGCTGAGAGATTAATACGCAGAAGCAGGGGCAACGCAATAATGCCTGATACGCTGCGCTTATCAGACCTGCAAACGACGTATTGATTATGTATGCCGGATAAGGCGTTCACGCCGCATCCGGCAAGTTGTATTGCCCAACTTCGCTAAATCTGGTGCTTTTTCAACAACGCGCGGAACTGATGATAGGTTAACCCCAGTAATTCAGCCGCGCGCTTCTGGTTATATTTCCCTTGTTGCAAACTGAGTTGCAGCAACTCTTTTTCCTGCTGCATCTGAAACTCACGTAAATCCAGCGGCAGTGTTGGAAGCGAGGTGGTTTCTGAAACGGCGATAGCGTCTTCAGGCGGACGCCGTTTAAAGGGATCAATAATGATGTCATCAAGCGGATAATCGCTGGTGCCGTGGCGATACACTGAACGTTCCACCACGTTTTTCAATTCACGAATATTTCCCGGCCAGCGATAATTCAGCAATGTTTCTCTGGCGCGCTCCGTAAACCCCGGGAACAGAGGCAGCTTGATTTCCCGACACATCTGAATGGCAAAGTGTTCTGCCATCAGCATAATGTCGCTTTCGCGCTCGCGCAGGGGCGGCAGTTGCACAACATCAAAAGCCAGGCGGTCGAGCAGGTCAGCGCGAAAAGTACCTTCATTGACCATCGCCGGGAGATCGGCATTCGTCGCGCATACCAACCGCACATTCACCTGCAACGGCTGGCTGCCGCCAACGCGCTCCAGTTCACCGTACTCAATCACGCGCAATAATTTTTCCTGTACCATCATCGGTGCTGTAGCGAGTTCATCAAGAAATAGCGTACCGCCGTCGGCACGTTCAAATCTTCCTGGATGACGTTTTTGCGCACCGGTAAACGCCCCCGCTTCGTGACCAAACAGTTCGGAATCCAGCAGATTTTCATTTAACGCCGCGCAGTTAAGGGAAATAAACGGCCCTTGCCAACGGGAGGAGAGATAATGCAGGCGGCTGGCGATCAGCTCTTTACCGGTGCCGCGCTCGCCGATGATGAGCACAGGTTTGTCCAGCGGCGCGAGATGCGAAACCTGTTCCAGCACTTCGAGAAAGCTGTTCGCCTCACCGAGTAAATTATCTTTGTATTCTGCCATGATGAAATTCGCCACTTGTTAGTGTAATTCGCTAACTCATCCTGGCATGTTGCTGTTGATTCTTCAATCAGATCTTTATAAATCAAAAAGATAAAAAATTGGCACGCAAATTGTATTAACTGTTCAGCAGGACAATCCTGAACGCAGAAATCAAGAGGACAACATTATGGGTATTTTTTCTCGCTTTGCCGACATCGTGAATGCCAACATCAACGCTCTGTTAGAGAAAGCGGAAGATCCACAGAAACTGGTGCGTCTGATGATCCAGGAGATGGAAGATACATTGGTTGAAGTACGTTCTACTTCGGCGCGTGCGCTGGCAGAAAAGAAACAGCTGACTCGCCGTATTGAACAAGCGTCGGCGCGTGAAGTTGAATGGCAGGAAAAAGCCGAACTGGCGCTGCTGAAAGAGAGAGAGGATTTGGCGCGTGCGGCGTTAATTGAAAAACAGAAACTGACCGATCTGATTAAGTCCCTGGAACATGAAGTGACGCTGGTGGACGATACGCTGGCACGCATGAAGAAAGAGATTGGCGAGCTGGAAAACAAATTGAGCGAAACACGCGCTCGCCAGCAGGCATTGATGTTACGCCATCAGGCCGCAAACTCGTCGCGCGATGTGCGTCGTCAGCTGGACAGTGGCAAACTGGATGAAGCAATGGCTCGTTTCGAATCTTTCGAACGTCGTATTGACCAGATGGAAGCGGAAGCAGAAAGCCACAGCTTCGGTAAACAAAAATCGCTGGACGATCAGTTTGCCGAACTGAAAGCCGATGATGCAATAAGCGAGCAACTGGCACAATTAAAAGCCAAAATGAAGCAAGACAATCAATAATAACATCCAGGCGGCGTCCGAAAGCGCCGCCGCTCATCGTCTAAGGAGTACTTATGAGCGCGCTATTTCTGGCTATTCCATTAACCATTTTTGTGCTGTTTGTTTTACCGATCTGGTTATGGCTGCATTACAGCAATCGTTCTGGTCGCAGTGAATTGTCGCAAAGTGAGCAGCAGCGATTAGCGCAACTGGCTGATGAAGCAAAACGGATGCGCGAACGTATTCAGGCGCTGGAATCTATTCTTGATGCAGAACATCCGAACTGGAGGGATCGCTAATGGCGGGCATTAATCTCAATAAAAAATTATGGCGTATTCCACAGCAGGGCATGGTCCGTGGCGTCTGCGCCGGGATTGCCAACTATTTTGATGTACCGGTAAAACTGGTGCGTATCCTGGTGGTGCTGTCGATTTTCTTCGGTCTGGCGCTGTTTACCCTGGTTGCTTACATCATTTTGTCATTTGCGCTTGATCCAATTCCGGACAACATGGCCTTTGGTGAGCAGCTACCTTCCAGCAGCGAATTGCTGGATGAAGTCGACCGTGAACTGGCGGCAAGTGAAACGCGTTTACGCGAGATGGAACGTTATGTCACTTCCGATACTTTCACGTTACGTAGCCGTTTCCGTCAACTGTGAGGAAAGTTATGAATACTCGCTGGCAACAGGCCGGGCAAAAGGTGAAGCCTGGTTTCAAATTAGCAGGCAAGCTGGTACTTCTTACCGCACTGCGCTATGGCCCGGCGGGTGTGGCGGGCTGGGCGATAAAATCAGTTGCTCGCCGACCGCTGAAAATGTTGCTGGCTGTGGCGCTGGAACCGCTGTTAAGTCGGGCTGCTAATAAACTGGCACAGCGTTATAAAAGGTGAGGGGAGTTTCGCAAAAATTGTTAAATCTCAGGCCTATAATGGATGGCAATTTTCATCCATAGAAGGACGCTTACATGTTTAAAAAAGGCTTACTTGCTCTGGCACTGGTGTTTTCACTGCCCGTTTTTGCCGCTGAACACTGGATCGATGTTCGTGTTCCAGAGCAGTATCAGCAAGAGCACGTTCAGGGGGCCATCAATATTCCCCTGAAGGAAGTGAAAGAGCGCATTGCCACCGCCGTTCCCGATAAAAACGACACCGTGAAAGTGTATTGCAATGCCGGACGCCAGTCAGGGCAGGCAAAAGAGATCCTTAGCGAGATGGGATATACCCACGTTGAGAACGCCGGTGGCCTGAAAGACATCGCAATGCCGAAGGTCAAAGGTTAACAAATTACTTATTGAGCGGTGTAAACAACGCCGCTTATTCATTTGATAAATCAAAATTAACCCACATTATTATCTCCAGTATCTAATCCTTTCTACAGCTTTCTGGCACAGGACAGCAATGAAGCGACTTAAAAATGAACTTAATGCGCTGGTGAATCGGGGTGTCGACAGACATCTGCGCCTCGCCGTAACCGGACTTAGCCGCAGCGGCAAAACGGCGTTTATCACTGCGATGGTCAATCAGTTGCTCAATATTCACGCCGGAGCACGCTTGCCGCTGTTAAGCGCGGTGCGTGAAGAACGGCTGCTGGGCGTAAAACGCATTCCCCAGCGTGACTTTGGCATTCCGCGCTTCACCTATGATGAAGGGCTGGCGCAGTTATATGGCGATCCACCTGCCTGGCCAACGCCAACGCGCGGCGTCAGCGAAATTCGCCTGGCGCTACGTTTTAAATCGAACGATTCGCTGCTACGCCACTTTAAGGATACCTCCACGCTGTATCTGGAGATTGTGGATTATCCCGGCGAATGGTTGCTCGACCTGCCGATGCTGGCGCAGGACTATTTAAGCTGGTCGCGCCAGATGACGGGCTTACTTAATGGTCAGCGCGGCGAATGGTCGGCGAAATGGCGAATGATGTGCGAAGGGCTGGACCCGCTAGCGCCTGCCGACGAAAACCGGCTGGCAGACATTGCCGCCGCGTGGACCGATTATCTCCACCACTGTAAACAGCAGGGGCTGCACTTTATTCAGCCTGGGCGCTTTGTCTTGCCGGGGGATATGGCAGGTGCGCCCGCGCTGCAATTCTTCCCGTGGCCGGATGTCGATGCCTGGGGCGAGTCCAAACTCGCGCAGGCCGATAAGCACACCAATGCCGGAATGCTGCGCGAGCGGTTTAATTATTACTGCGAGAAAGTGGTGAAGGGGTTCTATAAGAATCATTTTCTGCGCTTTGACCGCCAGATTGTGCTGGTGGATTGCCTGCAACCTCTCAACAGTGGGCCACAGGCATTTAATGATATGCGTCTGGCGCTGACGCAGCTGATGCAAAGTTTCCACTATGGGCAGCGTACCCTGTTCAGGCGTTTGTTTTCGCCGGTTATCGATAAGCTATTGTTTGCTGCCACTAAAGCGGACCATGTGACCATCGATCAGCACGCCAATATGGTTTCATTGCTGCAACAACTAATTCAGGATGCCTGGCAAAATGCGGCGTTCGAAGGGATCAGCATGGATTGCCTGGGGCTGGCGTCAGTTCAGGCGACCACCAGTGGCATTATTGATGTTAACGGTGAGAAAATCCCGGCGCTGCGCGGTAATCGACTTAGCGATGGCGCACCGCTCACTGTTTATCCTGGCGAAGTTCCCGCACGTTTGCCTGGTCAGGCGTTCTGGGATAAGCAAGGCTTCCAGTTTGAGGCATTTCGTCCGCAGGTGATGGATGTCGACAAACCACTACCGCATATTCGTCTTGATGCTGCGCTGGAATTTTTAATAGGAGATAAATTGCGATGACCGAACCGTTAAAACCACGTATTGATTTCGACGGTCCGCTGGAGGTCGATCAGAATCCAAAATTCAGGGCGCAGCAGACCTTTGACGAAAATCAGGCGCAAAATTTTGCCCCGGCCACGCTCGACGAAGCGCAGGAAGAAGAGGGGCAAGTCGAAGCGGTAATGGACGCAGCGTTACGTCCGAAACGCAGCCTGTGGCGCAAAATGGTGATGGGCGGGCTGGCTCTGTTTGGCGCAAGCGTTGTCGGGCAGGGTATACAGTGGACAATGAATGCCTGGCAAACTCAGGACTGGGTGGCGCTGGGTGGATGTGCCGCTGGGGCATTGATTATCGGCGCTGGCGTAGGTTCTGTGGTAACAGAGTGGCGGCGCTTATGGCGCTTGCGACAGCGCGCCCATGAACGCGACGAAGCGCGTGATTTATTGCATAGCCACGGAACCGGCAAAGGCCGCGCATTTTGCGAAAAACTGGCGCAGCAGGCGGGCATCGATCAGTCACATCCGGCGCTGCAACGCTGGTATGCCTCAATCCATGAAACGCAAAACGACCGTGAAGTGGTCAGTTTGTATGCGCATTTGGTCCAGCCAGTTTTAGATGCCCAGGCGCGGCGCGAAATCAGCCGTTCGGCAGCGGAATCAACGTTGATGATTGCGGTCAGCCCGCTGGCGCTGGTGGATATGGCATTTATCGCCTGGCGCAATCTGCGTTTGATTAATCGCATCGCCACGCTGTATGGCATTGAACTGGGATATTACAGCCGTTTGCGCCTGTTCAAGCTGGTATTGCTGAATATCGCTTTCGCCGGAGCCAGCGAATTGGTGCGCGAAGTGGGGATGGACTGGATGTCGCAAGATCTCGCTGCTCGTTTGTCTACCCGCGCAGCTCAGGGGATTGGTGCTGGGCTTCTGACGGCACGACTCGGGATTAAAGCTATGGAGCTTTGCCGCCCGCTGCCGTGGATTGACGATGACAAACCTCGCCTCGGGGATTTCCGTCGTCAGCTTATCGGTCAGGTGAAAGAAACGCTGCAAAAAGGCAAAACGCCCAGCGAAAAATAATACAATATCGGGTGCTGACCGGATATCTTTACGCCGAAGTGCCCGTTTTTCCGTCTTTGTGTCAATGATTGTTGACAGAAACCTTCCTGCTATCCAAATAGTGTCATATCATCATATTAATTGTTCTTTTTTCAGGTGAAGGTTCCCATGCGTCTGGAAGTCTTTTGTGAAGACCGACTTGGTCTGACCCGCGAATTACTCGATCTACTCGTGCTAAGAGGCATTGATTTACGCGGTATTGAGATTGACCCCATTGGGCGAATCTACCTCAATTTTGCTGAACTGGAGTTTGAGAGTTTCAGCAGTCTGATGGCCGAAATACGCCGTATTGCAGGTGTTACCGATGTGCGTACTGTCCCGTGGATGCCTTCCGAACGTGAGCATCTGGCGTTGAGCGCGTTACTGGAGGCGTTGCCCGAACCTGTGCTCTCTGTCGATATGAAAAGCAAAGTGGATATGGCGAACCCGGCGAGCTGTCAGCTTTTTGGGCAAAAATTGGATCGCCTGCGCAACCATACCGCCGCACAATTGATTAACGGCTTTAATTTTTTACGTTGGCTGGAAAGCGAACCGCAAGATTCGCATAACGAGCATGTCGTTATTAATGGGCAGAATTTCCTGATGGAGATTACGCCTGTTTATCTTCAGGATGAAAATGATCAACACGTTCTGACCGGTGCGGTGGTGATGTTGCGATCAACGATTCGTATGGGCCGCCAGTTGCAAAATGTCGCCGCCCAGGACGTCAGCGCCTTCAGTCAAATTGTCGCCGTCAGCCCGAAAATGAAGCACGTTGTCGAACAGGCGCAGAAACTGGCGATGCTAAGCGCGCCGCTGCTGATTACGGGTGACACAGGTACAGGTAAAGATCTCTTTGCCTACGCCTGCCATCAGGCAAGCCCCAGAGCAGGCAAACCTTACCTGGCGCTGAACTGTGCGTCTATACCAGAAGATGCGGTCGAGAGTGAACTGTTTGGTCATGCTCCGGAAGGGAAGAAAGGATTCTTTGAGCAGGCGAACGGTGGTTCGGTGCTGTTGGATGAAATAGGGGAAATGTCACCACGGATGCAGGCGAAATTACTGCGTTTCCTTAATGATGGCACTTTCCGTCGGGTTGGCGAAGACCATGAGGTGCATGTCGATGTGCGGGTGATTTGCGCTACGCAGAAGAATCTGGTCGAACTGGTGCAAAAAGGCGTGTTCCGTGAAGATCTCTATTATCGTCTGAACGTGTTGACGCTTAATCTGCCGCCGCTACGTGACTGTCCGCAGGACATCATGCCGTTAACCGAGCTGTTCGTTGCCCGCTTTGCCGACGAGCAGGGCGTGCCGCGTCCGAAACTGGCCGCTGACCTGAATACTGTACTTACGCGTTATGCGTGGCCGGGAAATGTGCGGCAGTTAAAGAACGCTATCTATCGCGCACTGACA
Source organism: Escherichia sp. Lx600-2 (assembly GCF_036662595.1). Taxonomy (NCBI): domain Bacteria; kingdom Pseudomonadati; phylum Pseudomonadota; class Gammaproteobacteria; order Enterobacterales; family Enterobacteriaceae; genus Escherichia; species Escherichia sp. Lx600-2. The sequence continues at coordinate 46,178 of NZ_JAYQWM010000025.1, forward strand.
CAACTGGACGGCTATGAGCTGCGTCCTCAGGATATTTTGTTGCCGGATTATGACGCCGCAACGGTAGCCGTGGGCGAAGATGCGATGGAAGGTTCGCTGGACGAAATTACCAGCCGTTTTGAACGCTCGGTATTAACCCAGCTTTATCGCAATTATCCCAGCACGCGCAAACTGGCAAAACGTCTCGGCGTTTCACATACCGCGATTGCCAATAAGTTGCGGGAATATGGTCTGAGTCAGAAGAAGAACGAAGAGTAAGCGCGAATATGCCTGATGGTGCAACACCATCAGGCATATTAACTTATGCTTTCAGTACAGCCAGAGCTGCTTCGTAATCCGGCTCGGTGGTGATTTCATCCACCAGCTGACTGAAAATCACATTGTCATTTTCATCAATAACCACAACGGCACGCGCTGCCAGACCTTTCAGTGGGCCATCAGCAATTGCCACACCGTAGGCTTGCAGGAATTCAGCGTTACGGAAAGTGGAGAGGGTGATAACGTTGTTCAGACCTTCTGCGCCGCAGAAACGAGACTGGGCGAACGGCAGATCGGCAGAGATACACAGCACAACGGTGTTGTCGATCTCGGTTGCCAGTTGGTTAAACTTACGTACTGATGCGGCGCAAACACCGGTATCAATACTCGGGAAAATGTTCAGCACTTTGCGTTTACCCGCAAACTGACCGAGGGTGACGTCAGACAGATCTTTTGCCACGAGAGTAAAAGTCTGCGCTTTGCTACCCGCCTGCGGGATGGAGTTGGCGACTGTAACCGGGTTGCCCTGGAAATGAACGGTTTGTGACATGATTATCTTTCCTGTTTACATATAGTTAACGTCACACCTAGTTTATGCTAACTGTCAATAACACAGCAAACGCTATTTGCGCTTAATCCGCAGACCACTGCGACAACAAGGAGTAAAGATGAGAACCGTTAAGGTATTTGAGGAAGCCTGGCCCTTACATACCCCGTTTGTGATTGCCCGGGGAAGTCGCAGTGAAGCGCGCGTGGTGGTGGTTGAACTGGAAGAAGAGGGTATTAAAGGCACCGGCGAATGCACGCCGTATCCGCGTTATGGAGAAAGTGATGCCTCGGTAATGGCGCAAATTATGAGCGTCGTACCGCAATTAGAGAAAGGGCTGACACGGGAGGAGTTGCAAAAAATTCTCCCTGCCGGCGCAGCACGTAATGCGCTGGATTGTGCATTGTGGGATCTGGCCGCGCGAAAACAGCAGCAATCGCTGGCTGATTTGATCGGCATAACGCTTCCCGAGACAGTTATCACTGCACAGACGGTTGTCATCGGTACGCCTGATCAGATGGCCAATAGTGCATCAACACTCTGGCAGGCCGGCGCGAAATTACTGAAAGTGAAGCTGGATAACCATCTTATCAGTGAGCGGATGGTGGCAATTCGCACAGCTGTGCCCGATGCCACGCTGATCGTTGATGCAAATGAATCCTGGCGTGCAGAAGGGTTGGCGGCACGTTGCCAGCTATTGGCGGATTTAGGCGTTGCGATGCTTGAACAACCGCTTCCTGCGCAGGACGATGCGGCGCTGGAGAATTTTATTCATCCGTTGCCGATTTGTGCTGATGAAAGTTGTCATACTCGTAGCAATCTGAAGGCGCTGAAAGGGCGCTATGAGATGGTTAATATTAAGCTCGATAAAACCGGTGGTCTGACGGAAGCGCTGGCGCTGGCAACTGAAGCGCGTGCACAAGGTTTTCGTCTGATGCTGGGCTGCATGTTGTGTACCTCTCGTGCCATTAGCGCCGCTTTACCGCTGGTGCCGCAGGTCAGTTTCGCCGATCTTGACGGACCGACCTGGCTGGCGGTAGATGTGGAACCGGCGCTTCAGTTCACGACGGGCGAATTGCATCTTTAGGATGCCAGCGCAGCAAGTTTGCCATCGCAAAGAGATATTTTTCGCTGGCTTCGTCGGAGGAGATGGGCGGAAACTCTGCGGTGATGCAATGCAAGTTGAGATCTGCACACCAACTGCCGAAAGAGCCAGGCGTTTCATAACCGACGCTGGTTACCAGAGGCAATTCAAACGCCTGGGCCAGCCATTCGCCTAATTCGCTGTGTCTGGGATCTTCAATACAAGCCAGTGGATCATGGAATGAGACCACCCAGGCAGGTTGAATGCGGTGTATAAGCTGGCACAGCGCCTGGGTTTCAGGTTCGGAGCCAGGTTTGTCACCTGTCAGTAATACGACATCACGTTCTTCAGCGGCGCTGTTCCAGCGATAAACCGTTTCACCTTCCTTCCAGTTCGCCGCCGGAAAGTTTCTGTTTAAATCCACACCATTAGCATTGGCCCGTAACCCCAGCTGGCAGCCGTCAGGATTCACACACAGCACCACATGATGGCGGCGCAAAGAAGGTGTCAAAGTCCGCAGAGCACAGGAGAGCGTGACGACCGAAGAGTTTTCATCACCGTGAGTGCCAGCCAGAATCAAACCACTTTCGCGACTGGCTGCAGGGGCCGGAAACCAGATTAACGGCGCGCCCAATAATGAACGTCCGTAATGTTCTGTTCCGGGCGGAAATGCGCCGCGTTCGGCGCGTGGGCGGGTTACGGTCATGATCGTCTCTGGTTCAGGAAGTATTACAGGCAGTGTTGTGCAAATTTTGCGGATTATCAAATCCTTTTCTTCAACGCTATGTCATCGATCTTGTATCACTTTTTTGCCGGAAGTTGTTTGTATTTTCATTGATGTGCAGATATTAGAATTGTCGTAATGTTATATACATGGCGTATTTTATTCTTACTGGTTCTACACATGTTAATCGCATCTGATTGATCAGTTCACCTTAATAAGTTTAATAAATCGTACTGCACATAGTACAGTACGATGGTAGCTATATAATTGATTTACATGAAGAATGGCTTATCGCCATCAGTCCCGGGTTGATTGATGCCTATATTCTCACCAATGTGTTTCTCAGGTTTATCGATGATATCTGTGATTAATGCGGCGACACTCTTACGCGATACGATCGTACCTTTGAATAGTTCATTGCGTGAGGTAATCTCGTAATCAATAATATCTTCATCAGTCAGCCAGGCAGGGCGAAGAATTGTATAATCCAGTCCAGAAGCCTCAATTGCATCCGCAGCCCTGCGGAATGGTTTTAGGGGCTCACCAATAACTGCATTATTCCATTCGCCAAATTTTCCTGGAACTTCATCATAAATGCCGAGGGAAAGAACAAAGATCAGACGTTTAACATCACAGGCTTTCATCGCAGCGATCACTGAATTTGCCTGAATATCTAAATCTTCCCCCGTAAGGTTGGCATACACAATATCCTGTCCCTGCATGGCCTGCTTCAGTGCTGCATGATTCAGTACATCCCCCATAATAATCTGGCTATTAGTTGGATAGGGTTTGTGTATTTTTGCTGGCTGACGAGCAAATAAAGTTTGTTTAATGGTTTGTTTATCTGCCAGTTGATTAATCACATGGCGGGCTATCTGACCGCCAGCACCAAGAATGAGTACATTTTTCATAATATTTCTCATGAAACTTATCCCAGATGGGTGTTGAGAAAAGGAATAACTTTTTCCAGCGCCTCCTGAACTGCTTCCGGTTTGTCATACAGTTCATAATGTGAGAAATCGGGTAATGAAACTAACTGACGATCCTGCGAAACCATCGCCCGGCCATAGACTTCCAGTCCATCACGATAAGCACCGAAGGCACCGACTTTTTCACCAACTACTACCATCACCGGCTGAGTCAGTAACACTTCAGTAAATGCGAAGGCATCCCAGGCCAGCGTTTTCTGTGCATGTGAGAACAACATTTTTGTCGCACCTCCCGGTTGTTGCCCGCGTGGTGTTTTATAGTAGTCAGTTGCTTCATAAACATCGCGTTCGGTCAGTCCATGGGCTTTTGCTGCATCCAGGCTGGCGGGAAGTAATTCGTTGATCTGTAATTCTCCACCACGAGCCTCTTTGGTTCGTTGCGACGCCATTGCATTCAATGCGCCAATCGGATCGTAATTGCTGAAACCTTCCCGAAAAAGACGCCCGATATTAACACCCGTAATACTCACTACAGCTTTAATTCGTTTTTCTGTCAGCGCGGCATTAATGGCATAGCCACCCCCCCCACACACACCCAGCACGCCAATGCGTTCAGCATCAACATATGGCAGAGTTACTGCATAATCGATAACACGGCTAATATCCTCTACGCGCTGTGTCGGATCTTCTATCCAACGAGGCTCCCCACCAGATTCTCCCTGGAAACTGGCGTCATAAGCGAGAACGACATAGCCTTTTTCAGCCAATGCCTTGCCATAGATATTGCCAGACGTCTGCTCCTTACAACTGCCAAAAGGATGGACGCTGATAATCGCCGGATACTGTTTTGACTCATCAAAATTTGGTGGAAACTGAATATTGGCAGCAATATGCCAGGCCATATCACTATTGCGGATTTGAATATGTTTCATTACAGAGTTTCCTCAAAGAACGGAGCTAATACTGAAATTGCTTCAGCCACATAGGCTTTGCCGTCATAAAGATCCATATGGTTTGCGCCTTCAACAATGTGATAGCGTTTATCCTGGCTTGATGCCCGATCGTACAGGTCGTCACTCATCCATTTGCTCCCTGCCTGGCTGCCCGCCACAATCTGCGTCGGCTGAGTCAGGTACACTTCCGCCATATGGTAAGCATCATAGGTAATAATCTGGTTAAGGCTGCGCAAAGTAGCGTAACCCGGTGCTGTTGGATACTGCGCGCGAGGGGTGTGGTAATACTCCCAGGCCTGACGCAGTTCTTCGTTCGGCGCATCGGACTCCTTCATTGGTGCCAGTGGCATAATGGCGTATTCTCCGCTGCTAATATCGCTGGTTCTGGCGTTTGAACCCGCGTCAACGTATGGCAGGGCATCAATAGATTTCACATTGTTTTCCCAACCATTACGGAACATCGAACCAATATTGACCGCACTAACGGTACCGATGGCCTTGATGCGGCGATCCTGAATTGCAGCATTGGCTGTATATCCTGCACCGGCACAAATTCCCATCGCACCAATTCGGGTATTGTCGACATAAGAAAGCGTTGTCAGGTAATCAATCACGGCACTGACGTCTTCAGTACGAATGTATGGGTTTTCTAACTGACGCGGCTCGCCGCCACTTTCACCCTGATAAGATGCGTCATAAGCAATAGTGACAAATCCCTTTTCCGCCAGTTTTTCGGCATAGGTCCCGGCCGTTTGTTCTTTAACGCCCCCACCTGGGTGAGATACCACAATTGCCGGATGCTGACGGGTTTCATCAAATTTTGGAGGGAAATAGATCACTGCAGACAAAGAGATGGTTGGATTATTGCTGTTAGTGAAGCTGACTTTATTATTCATCATTCCGTTCCTCATGGAGTTGTCGGTTCGTTTTAACGGTTGGTGATATCACTATAGATATTGATCATTAAGTTGATTAGACCCAAAATCATGATTAGACCTATCATTTAAATGATTAATAGATTGTATGGAGATACTGAATGAAGCGTGAAGAAATCGCTGATCTGATGGCGTTTGTCGTCGTTGCAGAGGAGCGTAGCTTCACTCGCGCAGCAGCCCGCCTGAGCATGGCGCAGTCAGCTTTAAGCCAGATAGTGCGCCGTATAGAAGAACGATTGGGATTGCGGCTTCTGACGCGAACCACGCGCAGTGTTGTACCCACTGAAGCGGGCGAGCATCTTTTGTCTGTTCTTGGCCCTATGCTGCATGACATAGATTCTGCCCTGGCATCCCTGAGCGATCTGCAGAACCGCCCATCCGGGACAATACGTATTACTACTGTAGAACATGCAGCAAAAACGATATTGTTACCAGCCATGCGCACATTCCTGAAATCACACCCTGAAATTGATATTCAGCTTATCATTGATTATGGTTTGACTGATGTCGTTTCTGAGCGTTTTGATGCAGGCGTCCGTCTGGGTGGGGAGATGGATAAAGATATGATCGCCATTCGAATCGGGCCAGATATACCAATGGCTATTGTTGGCTCACCGGATTATTTTTCCCGCCGAAGTGTTCCAACGTCAGTGTCACAATTAATAGATCATCAGGCAGTTAATTTGTATCTTCCCACATCGGGTACAGCAAATCGCTGGAGATTAATACGCGGTGGACGCGAAGTTCGTGTTCGCATGGAAGGTCAGCTTTTACTGAATACGATAGACCTGATCATTGATGCTGCAATTGATGGGCATGGATTGGCGTATCTACCTTATGATCAGGTTGAGCGGGCTATTAAAGAAAAAAAACTGATACGTGTTTTGGATAAATTCACACCAGATTTACCCGGTTATCACCTGTACTATCCACATCGTCGACATGCTGGCTCGGCATTCTCATTATTTATAGATAGGCTGAAGTATAAAGGTGCTGTTTAGCACTACTTGCTGATACATTAATTTAATTCTTCTCTTAACGTATTCTCAGTTCCTTTCAACGTTTTGGTTATTTTTTATTCTTCGTACAATGGCGACAGATGCTGATTATGATACCGAAAACTGGTTTGAACGTGCGAAGCCCGAACGTAGTGTTCGGTGTTCTATGTGCTTTGCCGCATTTTGGCGTCTATTATTTACACTAAATCTGATTTAATATATTGATACATAAAACATTTTATGCTTCCTGTGTCACTTTTTTGATGGAAGTTGTTTGCATTTCTTTAAGGCGAAACAAATAATTACGCATCAATTTTAATGTCGGTTAGAGGGAAACTTATGAAGCACTCTGTTTCAGTCACGTGTTGTGCGCTGTTGGTCAGCAGCATTTCTCTTTCGTATGCTGCAGAAGTTCCGAGCGGCACAGTACTGGCAGAGAAGCAGGAGCTGGTGCGCCACATTAAAGATGAGCCTGCGTCGCTGGATCCCGCTAAAGCCGTGGGCCTGCCAGAGATTCAGGTCATTCGCGATCTGTTTGAAGGACTGGTGAATCAGAACGAGAAAGGGGAGATTGTCCCCGGCGTTGCGACTCAGTGGAAAAGTAATGACAACCGTATCTGGACTTTTACCCTGCGCGATAACGCAAAATGGGCGGATGGCACACCGGTAACGGCGCAAGATTTTGTCTACAGCTGGCAGCGTCTGGTGGACCCGAAAACGCTATCGCCATTTGCATGGTTTGCCGCGCTGGCGGGAATCAACAACGCACAGGCGATTATTGATGGTAAAGCTACGCCTGACCAGCTTGGCGTCACCGCAGTTGATGCCCATACTTTGAAAATTCAGCTTGATAAACCGTTGCCGTGGTTTGTGAATTTAACCGCTAACTTTGCCTTCTTCCCGGTGCAAAAAGCCAACGTAGAAAGCAGTAAAGAGTGGACGAAACCCGGAAATCTGATCGGCAATGGCGCTTATGTTCTTAAAGAGCGCGTAGTCAATGAAAAACTGGTCGTGGTACCGAATACCCATTATTGGGATAACGCCAAAACGGTACTGCAAAAAGTGACCTTCCTGCCAATTAATCAGGAATCCGCAGCCACTAAGCGTTACCTCGCGGGGGATATTGATATCACCGAATCCTTCCCGAAAAATATGTATCAGAAGCTGTTGAAGGATATTCCGGGGCAGGTTTATACGCCGCCGCAGCTCGGGACCTATTATTATGCGTTTAACACGCAAAAAGGGCCGACGGCAGATCAGCGCGTTCGTCTGGCATTAAGTATGACGATAGATCGCCGCCTGATGACCGAAAAAGTATTAGGGACGGGCGAAAAGCCAGCGTGGCATTTTACACCAGATGTTACCGCCGGATTTACGCCGGAACCTTCGCCGTTTGAACAAATGAGTCAGGAAGAACTGAATGCGCAGGCAAAAACTTTGTTGAGCGCAGCTGGTTATGGTCCGCAAAAACCGCTGAAGCTGACGCTTTTGTATAACACTTCAGAAAACCATCAAAAAATTGCGATTGCTGTAGCATCGATGTGGAAAAAGAACCTTGGCGTAGATGTTAAATTGCAAAATCAGGAATGGAAAACCTATATCGATAGCCGTAACACCGGCAATTTTGATGTTATCCGCGCCTCATGGGTGGGGGATTATAATGAACCCTCCACTTTCCTGACATTATTAACGTCAACGCATTCAGGAAATATTTCACGCTTTAACAATCCGGCATACGACAAAGTTCTGGCCCAGGCATCGACGGAAAATACCGTTAAAGCGCGTAATGCCGATTACAACGCGGCAGAAAAAATCCTCATGGAGCAAGCACCGATTGCACCAATTTATCAATATACCAATGGACGATTAATCAAACCGTGGCTGAAAGGTTATCCCATTAATAACCCTGAAGATGTGGCGTACAGTCGGACTATGTATATTGTGAAGCATTGATGTGATGGGAACTGGCGTTACCCTTGTGGATAACGCCAGTGATGTCTGATTTAGCGACCCTGTTCCGGCGGTGTAATGTTATCCATATACAGCGTCTGGCTGGGGAAGGCAAAGTCCGCGCCGTGTGACTGTACAATATCGATAATCTTCAAATAAACGTCTTGCTGTGCAGCAAGCCACTCAGCCCATACCGTGGTTTTGGTAAAGCAATAAACCATAATATTCAATGACGAGTCAGCAAACTGGTTGAAATAAACCAGTAAGGTTTGTCGCTGGTCGATGGCCGGGTGATTTTTCAGCATCTCACGTACGGCTTCGACGATAACGCCCACTTTTGCCGCATCCTCATAACGTAAACCAATGGTCGTGGTAATGCGGCGGTTGGTCATTCGTCCTGGGTTTTCTACGCTGATCGACGAAAACAGCGAGTTCGGTACGTACAATGGACGATTATCAAAGGTCGTAATTTTGGTAATTCGCCAGCCAATTTCCGCTACTGTACCTTCGATATTTCTGTCCGGTGAACGGATCCAGTCGCCAATACTGAAAGGACGGTCGAAATAGAGCATGATCCCGGAAAAGAAATTACTCAGAATATCTTTACCGGCCATACCGACAGCCAGACCACCAATACCACCAAAGGTCAGCAAGCCAGAAAGGCTCATGCCGAAATGTTCGCCATAAAGCAGAACAAGCACCACAATAATGGTGATTTTGATAATGCGCGACATAATCCGCGCACTGGTGATATCGCGACCTTTTTTAATCTGCTGTTTTTCAAACTGATTAATCAGCAAAAATAGCTTAATCGTCAGAATAACCGCAATCAGGGACGTACAGATAAAATCGATAACGCCTGGGGTGATAAATTTGAGTTTATAGTTTTCTATAACATAATTAATAATGCTACCAACAGCACTGATAATTATGGTGTAGATTAAAAATTGCACCGCATGGAATAAAAAGCCTTTTCTTTTACGATTTCCGCGGCGAAACCAAAAGCTCATCAGAATCAATGCTGCGCAGCTACCGAAAATAATGACCAGATTAAGCGCATTATTTGTAAACAGTTCAGCGATCATTGTTTTATCAGGCTCCTCCAGATAATTGTCGTCATGCCGGAAACCCCTGGCGGGGCTATTTTACCGCGACAATTCATTCAGATCATCAATAGTCAGGGAAGGAAGTAGCAACATTAGCTAACTAATCAATGCGTTGATTGTAAATCCAGCTAAGAGGTGAGGTTTTCAGAGCAGACAACGGTGAAATGTCATGGTATTGTTACGTTTAGGTAACAAGAAATTTGTCTGCACAAGGATTACATCATGATTATGGCGAAACTGAAGTCAGCGAAAGGGAAGAAATTTCTCTTTGGTTTGTTGGCGGTTTTCATTATTGCGGCGTCGGTTGTGACTCGCGCGACTATCGGCGGCGTTATAGAACAGTACAATATTCCGCTGTCTGAGTGGACGACATCAATGTATGTGATTCAGTCATCGATGATTTTTGTTTATAGCCTGGTCTTTACTGTGTTGCTGGCAATCCCGTTGGGAATTTATTTCCTTGGCGGCGAAGAGCAGTAAGTAAAAAATAGGCCCGATAACTCGGGCCTTGTCAGTTATTGAAGAGTCGTTAATCGTCTTCTTCGTCATCCAGTTCAACGGGTGTCTGATACTGGTCAGGTTTAATGACCAACAGATCGCAGCGAAGATGATCAATCACCTGTTCCGCCGTGTTGCCGAGGAATGCTGCTGAAATACCGGTGCGTCCTACCGTGCCCAGAACCACAATCCCCGCCTGTAAGTGCTCCGCCAAATCAGGAATCACCTCTTCTGGCAGACCTTTTTCTACGTGCGTCATGTTTTCATTAATGCCGAATTTCTGCCGCAGGGCTTTCATTGCCAGCAAATGTTGCCCACGAATGGCATCGTTATAAACGCTCGGATCAAATTCCGGCAGTTCAATCGCGATATTAATTGGCGTTACTGGGTAAGCGCCAACCAGATGAACTTCGGTATGGTTGACTTGTTCTGCCAATTCGATCGTCTCTTTGACCAGTTTTTCATTGAGCGCATTATGATACGGCTCTTCACTGGCGAGATTCACCGCCACCAGCGCCTTACCTCCTTCCGGCCACGGCTGGTCTTTCACCATCCACACCGGGCTTGGGCATTTGCGTAACAGATGCCAGTCCGTTGGCGTAAAAATCACCGCTTCCAGACGGTCATGTTGGTGCGCCATTTTTAGCACCAAATCGTGCCCGCCGCTGATCACTTCCTGAATGATGGCTTCGAAAGGACGGTTATGCCAGACCACTTTAATTTCAATGGGAACGCCAGCATTGAGATAATATTTTGCCTGCTCGTGGATCCAGGCTGTACGCTGGCTGATGACGCCCTGACGCATAGCGGTACGTTCGTCCGGGGAGAGCAGGGTGGTCATTTCGTATGAGAAGTCATAGATCGGCAAAAAGGCTTTAATTTTGCCACCAATCCGTTGATGTAAATAAACAGCTCGCCGCAATGCTGGTTGGTCGTCCTGGTTAGGATCGATAACAACGAGCATGTTCTGATACATAGCCATACAGGGTCTCCTTACAACAACTGTCAACGCAGTTTGTAATTAAAAGATTAACCCATATCTGGTGAATGAAACAGTGATGAACCTTCTGCCAGATCAATAAATCAGAAAAATTTAATGATATGACAGAAGGATAGTGAGTTATGCGGAAAAATCAGGCAACGTTACGCGTATGACCAGCAAGCTGGGCCAGCGCATCGTTATTTTCGATGGTGATGTATTTACCTTTGACTGCCAGCATGCCGCTTTTCTGGAAGCGACCCAGCAGACGGCTGATGGTTTCTACCGTCAGGCCCAGATAGTTACCGATATCGCCACGAGTCATCGTCAGGCGGAATTCACGAGGGGAGAAGCCGCGTTGGGCAAAACGACGGGACAGGTTGTAGATGAATGCAGCCAGACGTTCCTCGGCATTTTTCTTTGACAACAGCAGGATCATGTCCTGATCGCCTTTGATTTCACCGCTCATCAGACGCATCATCTGCTGACGCAGATTCGGCATTTTACCGGACAAATCGTCCAGCGTTTCGAACGGGATTTCACATACCATCGAGGTTTCCAGCGCCTGCGCGAAGCTCGGGTGATGGCCGCTGCCGATGGCGTCAAATCCCACCAGGTCGCCTGCTAAATGGAAACCAGTGATTTGCTCGTCGCCTTGCTCAGTGATGGTATAACTTTTAATCGTACCGGAGCGGATGGCATAAAGCGATTTAAGTTCATCACCAGCCTTAAACAGCGTCTGGCCTTTCTGAATAGGCTTCTTCCGCTCAATGATATTATCAAGCTGATCAAGCTCATGTTCGTTGAGTGTGAACGGGATGCAAAGCTGGCTGATGCTGCAATCCTGGCAATGGATAGCACAACCGCCAGACTGAATGCGCCGTATAATTCGCTTTTCCGGGATCATAGGTCTGCTCAAGCCGTAATTGATATTTGTCAATTTTAACATCTTTTTAGGGAGCAAGTAAGTCTAAGCAAACCTTAACAGCAGAGAATTCCGATATTAGATGTAAATATATGTCTATCTATTTGAAAACCCTTAAGTTGTTAAGGGTAACTTTACATAAAAGTGTGAACAAGCTGGCACAAATTGTTTAATGTTTACAGCAAAAGATAACCTTCGTGGCGCAATAACCACTCTTTTCGCTGAACTCCGCCTGCATATCCGGTCATGGTGCCGTTTCGGCCAATAACCCGATGGCAAGGTACGACGATGCTGATGGGATTCGATCCGTTTGCCGCACCAACGGCACGCGCCGCGCCAGGGCGGCCCAATTGTTCAGCCAGTTGGCCGTAATGCATTACCTGCCCGCAGGGAATGGTGCGTAGTGTTTTCCAGACTTCGCGCTGAAATGGCGTCCCCCCTGTGGCAGTGGGAAGCGTATCAATAATGCTAAGATTACCGGCAAAATAATCACGAAGCTTGTCGCTTAAACCGCCTGGGTTGGTGGCAGAAATGCGCTCATAGCCTTCTTTGCGATAATGGATGTCCAGAAGCTGCACCATGCGTTCGCTGTACTCTTCCCATTCAACCGCCCGCAGACGAAATTGCTCATCGCAAATCACCCACAGTGGACCCAGTGGCGTGGCAATTTTTTCTTCAAGTAATCTCAGCATCCGTTCTCTCTTAAGACAAACGTGGGTAAATCCCCGGACCTATCGGCAGACCAACAAGATACCACGCCAGCAACATCAGCAGCCATACCACCAAAAAGATAAGCGGATAGGGCAAGACTAACGAATAGTAAGTACCCAGTTTCGCGTCTGGTTTGTCGCAGTCTGATAGCATAAAGCGATTTTTTGATTTTTCTGCCTGAAGAAATGAGGGCAAGCCATCACATGGATCGAGGGTGGGATAATTCCAGTCAGCGAAATTTTACCGTAGGTTATCTGTTATTTGATTCTGTGGAGTGATAGCCGCCAGACACCACTGATCTCGTCACTCATTCCCCAATCCCGGCGAGAATGTGGTTATTTACAGAGCTAAAAAATGAATAAAAAAATAGAGCCTGTCGACATCCGCCAGACTCTACAGTACACACAGCAGTGCATCCTCGTCTTAAATCCGGCCTGGGGTCCTGGTGACCGGTGACAGTGTTATAACGGTTTTACCCATCCGTTGCCAATTTTCTTCAGTGACAGATTTCACGAAAATATAAGTTAAATCATTTGTCTTGTGATTGCATAATCATGCGTCGTTAATCGACGAGTAAATTTACCGGGCGAGTAGCCTGTTCGACGCTTAAACATATTGCCGAACGATTCAGCTGAGGTATAGCCCAGACGATGGGCAATTTTGGTCAACGAATATCCATCATCAAGAAGCGTCACTGCAGAAATAACGTGCATTTGCTGAACCCAGTGGCGAAATGTTAATCCCGTCTCTTTAACAAATAAGCGCATGAGTGTACGGCTACTGACGTTAATTTTATCCGCTAGATTATCCAGTGTTGGCAGATACCCTTGGTTGTTTAGCAAATTCTCACAAAGCTGCTGTAGCCGCTCATCATTTGGCCAAGGGAGTTCAAGTGACATTTTCACCCCCATTTTTATTTCCTGAAGTATCAGTGTCTCGAGGGCTGAAAAACGTAACTGTTGTTTATCTGTGGTACTTTGCGACGGTGGAAGTTGGTTAATTGCAATTAGTAATTCCCTTAACAGGGGTGAAATACCCGTCATGAAGCAAACTGTTCCCAGCGTTTCACTTTCCGCTTCTGAAACCAGTACGGTTTTTAAAAGTACGTTGCCTGTCGCAACAAACTTATGCGGCATTTGTGGGGGCAGCCAAAGCGCGCTGCTGGCATGGACTAGCCAGACGCTTTCTCCAGCCCATACACGAACGACTCCTTCAGCCGGGTAAAGCAACTGGGCATAGAGATGTTTATGCCAGGGAACTGTACCTCCATTCAGATGTTCCGAATCCAGTCCGATAATGTGATGCCCTGGTGATGCTTTGGGTTGCAGTGTAATTGTCATTTACAGTAGGTATTTTGTCAGAAATAATCAAATAAGCCATGTTAAATTTTAAATATGACGTATGCAAGTTTCCGGATATATACGGTGTAAAGAGTGATGATAATTTCTAAAAAACAGCTTATTGGGGTGGTAGCGATCGGTATTCTTTTGACTGGCGTTGTCTTTTTTATCTGGTGGGTAAGCAAAGGAAGATTTATACAGACGACGGATGATGCTTACATTGGTGGTAATATCACCACGGTGGCAAGTAAAGTTTCTGGTTATATTTCTGCTATAGAGGTGCGCGATAATCAGAGCGTAAAAAAAGGCGATATTATCCTGCGTCTCGATGATCGGGATTATCGTGCAAATGTCGCCAGGCTTGAGGCAAAAATGAAAAGTAGCAAAGCCAATCTCGAAAGCATTCAAGCCACTATTGCGATGCAGCAGTCGATAATTCAAAGTGCCAGTGAAACATGGCAGGCAGTAAAACATGAGGAGCAAAAGCGCCTGCGAGATACTGAACGTTATGAAAAACTCGCACAATCAGCGGCAATATCGCAACAAATTATTGATAACGCCAGGTTTGACTACCAGCAGGTCGCAGCAAAGGAGCGCAAAGCCGCGAACGATTTCCTGGTGGAGAAGCAACGGCTGGCAGTTTTATCTGCTCAGGAAGAAAACGTACGTGCGAGTATCGAAGAAGTTCAGGCCGCTTTGACTCAGGCACTACTGGATCTGGAATATACCCTTGTTCGTGCGCCGATTGATGGCATTGTCGCAAACCGCAGCGCCCATACAGGCAGTTGGGTGGAAGGCGGCACATCGTTAGTTTCACTAGTACCAGTCAGTGAGTTGTGGGTTGATGCAAATTATAAAGAAAACCAAATAGCGGGAATGAAGCCAGGAATGAAGGCTGAGATCCGTGCTGATATTCTCAAAGGGGAAGTGTTTCACGGTCACATTGAAAGCCTTTCCCCAGCGACAGGAGCCAGTTTCAGCTTGATTCCGATAGAAAATGCCACTGGCAATTTCACCAAAATTGTTCAGCGTGTCCCGGTACGGATTGCATTTGACGACGCAGGTGATGCTGCCAACTTACTGATTTAGTGTATGATGGTGTTTTTGAGGTGCTCCAGTGGCTTCTGTTTCTATCAGC